>JAJZCS010000044.1 GCA_021829055.1 Pseudomonadota bacterium | reverse complement strand
GAGCACACGACATCGCCTCCGCTAGAGATAAGCCAAACGACTCTCCCGACCAAAATCCCTCATGATGCGTCGGCACTAACAGGACATCCGCAGCAGAGTAAACGGCCACCATGTCACTCCTGAAGCCCGCAAATTTAATTTTGCTCCCACCACCTGACGCACGCTCTTCAAGCGCACGCCTTTCGGTCCCTTCTCCTACGATACACAAATAGACGTCCTTACTCGCACATGTTTCCAGCAAGACATTAAATGCATCCACTGCAAGCTCATATCCCTTTTCTGGCGCCAGACGCCCCGCACAGCAGAATACGAAGGCTGTCTCTGGGATCTGTAATTCGGAACGAAATCTGCGCCCAATCTCGCCGTCGCGCCTCCAGAGCGCCGTATCTATTCCATTTTCACACACAACGATTCTCTGGCCATCAATAAATGCATTCTCTGTCAAGCATTGCTTATTGAAATTCGAGACGGTGATTACGCGGCCTGAAACCCGTGAGAGACGCCAGAGTCGAATTTGCTCCTTGTACCACCAAATCCCTGGGTGCACCCCATGCCCAAGGTGGATATCGATCCCCCACTTCCTGCGCGGAGCGATAGTCGTATGCTCTATTTGTAGTACGTCATCGAACTCTTTGTGCAACAGTTTCATGAATCCCGGGCTGGCCGCGTAATACCACGCTTTTACAAGCAGAACGCGAGGAACATTTGCCTGCCGGAGCACTTGTTGCCATCGAACAAGCTCGCGCGATACCGTCGTGTTCAACGGCAGATCGGTATGCACAAAGGATACCGGCTTCCCACTCTTTCCAATTGCATCCGAGACTAACTTTTCTCCAGACTCAATGACTAAGATTCGAATCCCCGCATCCGCCAAATAACGGATCATCGAAATCGTGTGCCGCTCCGTTCCACCAAACGCTGCGACGCGAATGATGATCACGATATCAAACGACATGCGTGATTTCCTCTGCCACTCATCAGCGCTAACGGATTCACCACCCCCGGATTCTCGTCTATCCGCAAGTGAATCCACACGCCGATTCTTCCACCCGCGACGGTTAGTTCTGACGCTGCCTCTATCTACACTTCTGCGCATTCTTCTCTACTCAACTATTCAGTGATACCCGTATCAATGCCGTAGTTTCCGCACTCTACTCTACGTGCGCTCCACATCCTCGCAGGCGCAACGGCAACGCTCCAGCTGCCGCATCCGAGTTTTACTCAGCCCGGATCCGCTCACATCGGCTTGTTGATACTGTCATTCAGCAGCTCGCACGCCACTCCCGCATACACACGCAAATTTCTCGCAAATACAATTCCAAAATTCTGCGTTACTCGCAGAAGACTCCAGAGACTCTACAGAGACTTAACATTCCACACATCATAGTGCGACGCCTCTAGCCCATAATCGCGATGTTACCCGCCACGCACGCGTACTGCATTGGCTGTTCCAATAACATACGACGTCGATCGCCCCTCCCATTCCCGATTCGGTCTCCAATGTGCGACAGACTATGGCAGGCCGCTCAAAATCCGCTTAGACTTGCTTTTATATTCATTCGCTCAAAACAGTTCACTCCGAAAAAGGTCACTCAAGGCAATCATAGGATTAGACGTCGCGGTCAGAACACGACTATGCATCGTCGTTATAACTTCTGCATTTCACTAGGAATCACACCGCCACACCAATCACTTATTGCCCCCTATGCCACCGATAGGACCCCGAAATGCGAATACTCTACGTAACTCCACACATCGAATGGCCACTTTCCTCGGGTGGACACATTAGAAAATGGAACATCCTGCAAGGCCTTCTCGCGGCCGGCGATGTCGACGTGCTGGTGTGTGGCGTAGAGAATACAGACTGCACGGAAGGCCCATATCGCGGCTGCAGAGAGATCACCACCATCTCTCGCACAGTGTTCCGTACGACGCCCGAGCAGCGCGCGCTTTACGATGATACGTTTGGCCGAGTGCGATTAACAATCTCAAGTCCATACCCATACCTGTTTCTCTGGGGACATCCGAAGGACGCACGACAAGCATACAAAGACATGCGCTCCAGGGGCCGTTACGACTTGATTTGGGTAGAGACGCTTCGATTCGCCGCGACGCTTGGCGTCTCTCACCACTCCTTTAAGTCGAAAGGTAAATCCAAAAGCGCGAGAGTGGTTGTTGACGGCGACGATTTTACGTGGATTCGTGACTTAGGTTTGCTAAAGAGCACACCTTCATATGGCACAAAATTGCTGGATTACATCGACGTTTTGAAGATGTGGGCGTGGGAGCGCACTTGTGTTTCGTGGTATTCAGCCGTTGTTCGCTGCTCCCATGAAGATCGCATTCGCCAGGGCGGCAAACACACTGTCGTCATCCCCAACGGCACCGACATTCCGCCGGCGTCAAATCGCAATCCGGCCGGCCGCGTTCTCTTTGTTGGACTCTTGGATTATCAGCCGAATGAACTGGGAATTTCTTGGTTTCTCAAGGAAATTTGGCCTCGTGTAACCCACGTGGCACCCGAGGCGCGCCTCGATATTGCGGAACGTGTCAATGAGTTTGGAACACCCGGTGTCATGAGATTAGAGAGCAAGTGGGCGTAGTCGAGGGTGGTGTCGTCTCCTTTTTCGGGGGGTTGATCCAGGCTGCGGTCGGCAGCTCCGGTGGCTTCGGGGCGATGCCCTTGAAGCGCAAAGGATGCGCAGCGAAGGCGGCGTCGAGTGTGACGGCGCGTTGAGCGCGCATTGCCGTGGCGGTGCCCTCGTGCACGGCGGCCGGGGTCATCAGACCGATGCCGCTGTGGCGATGTTCGAGGTTGTACCAGGAAAAGAAGCGCTGGCAGTGCGCGCGGGCGTCCTCGATCGAGCCGAAGCGCTCAGGGAAGTCGGGCCGGTACTTCAGGGTCTTGAACTGCGCCTCGGAGTACGGATTGTCATCCGAGACATGCGGGCGGCTGTGGGTCTTGGCGACCTCCAGATCGATCAGCAGCGCTGCCACGGGCTTTGAGCGCATGCTCGTGCCGCGATCGGCATGCAGTGTGAGCGTCCCCGGTGCGATGTTCTCCTTCTGCAGAGTCTCGGCGATGAATTGCTCGGCGAGTTCTGCCGATTCGCGCTGCGCGAGCATCCATCCGACGACGTAGCGGCTGAAGATGTCGAGGATGACGTACAAGTGGAAGCACGTCCATTTGCCGGGACCCTTCAATTTCGTGATGTCCCAACTCCAGACTTCCCTGGGCCGCACCGCAAGCAGCTCCGGCTTGGCGTAGACGGGGTGCACGCGTTGATTGCGCCGCTCACCGCTTTGGTTGCGGGCCGCCAGGAGCCGGTACATGGTGCGGATCGAGCCGTGATACCGGCCTTCGTCGAGCAACGTGGCATAGACCGTCGGTGGAGCCACATCGGCGAAGCGCTCACTGTCGAGCACCTCGAGCAGCACCTGCTGCTCGAGGCTCGAGAGCGACAACGGGGGGCGCGGCCGCGCCGGCGGCGCGCGCCGCGGGCCGATGGCGTGGTGCCGGGCTCGATCGCGGTACACGAACCCACGGTTCAGTCCGAACGCCTGGCAGGCCGCTTTCATCCCGACATGCACCGCAAGATCATTCACCGAGCGCATCACTCGTTCTCGCTCGTCTCGTCCGCCGTCGGTAGCCCTAGCGCGACGCACAGTTTTTTTTGGGCCTCGATGATCAGTTCCGCACGATCAAGCTTGCGACGCAGTCGGGAATTTTCGCCGTTGAGCTGCTCGATCTGCCGCGCTGACGGGTCGGCCTTCGGACCGCGCTTCTTCGGGGCCAGCGCCACCCGATCGGCGGCCTCGACCTGCCGGCGCCAGCTCGAGAGCATCGAAGAATAGATGCGCTCGCGGCGCAGGAAGGCCCCCAGCGTGCCGGCGGCCTTGCAGCGGTCCGCCTCGGCCAGAAGCGCGCGCTTCTGCGCGACGGAAAACTGCCGTCGTCGGGCAATCGCTACGACCTCGGGGTCCGGTCGCGCCGCGGCCCCGGGCATCCCGTCACTCGCCCTACGGGCTCCTGACGGGATGCCCGGGCTCGGAGTCGACGGATCGAGGTTCATCGAAGATTCCAGTACTGCTGCCATGAGTGATACTACCTGGGACTGTAAATTCCAAAAGGCAGGTGTTCCACCTCACATTGGCACACAGGGTTGTCGGGCGCGGCTTCTCGTCCGAGCTATCCAGAGTAAATGGAACATCAGGCATTTCAGTGCACGGATACGTTCCCGACTTGACGCCACTGTATGAAAACGCAACGTTAAGCATTGCTCCGTTACACGCCGGTGGCGGAACTCGCCTCAAGATTCTCGAATCTATCGCAAGGCGTGTTCCAGTAGTCTCGACAACACTTGGGGCATACGGAATTCCACTATTTGAGGAGCATGGATTATTCCGACGAGACGGCGTGAGAGCGTTCGCTGACGCTTGCATTGAGCTCTTATTGAACAAAGGTCATGAAGCACAGAGCTCAACTTTGAGCGGCAGAGAGATCATTCAACGAAAATTTGATTGGAAGCAGATCCAGGATGCCGTCACGCAGCTCGCGATTTCTTACCAATAGGGATCTAGCTTCACACCGACTCACTTCGACAGCCGCTCAGGATGTCGCGACAGTTGAGACTGCAAAAGACGCGCAGATATCCCCGGGTCAATGGCGGACTGCAGCGATAGATCACAGACAAGCTTTCACGGAGAATGCACCACCTCTACAACCCTGTCCTGTCGATAGCCTGCTATTGTCTGAAAGGTAACAATGGTTTTCTGATACGCAGGGAGCTTCTAACTCGTCAGCGTGCGCCTTGGCGGTGGCAGTTTGAGCCATTCGAAAATTTGTTCATACCTCGAAAGATGTGCCTCCCAGGAATATCGACGAAGGACTTCCTGACGCGCCACGCGACCAAACTCTAGGAGTTTGCGTCTTTCGAACACCACGCTGCGAAGTATATCCGTGAATTCTTCGGTGGAATTCGCAAGCAGTCCCGTCTGTCCATGCGTCATAAACTCATCGCTCACCGTGCGGAATTCGGTTCCATTAGGCTTAAATGCCAAGCACGGCGTTCCATGCCCCATCGCCTCAAGAGCAACCAGACCCAGGCTCTCCGATCTCGAAGGAAACAGCAAAAGATCCGACTGCAAATACCACTCATCTGGACAATCAGTCGGCCCTGCAAACAGGACACGATCATCGAGTCCAAGACGGCTCACTTGACGCTCGAGCGCCTCCCGCTCCCCGCCATCGCCAACAATTGTCAACACCCACGGAGTTTCTTTAAGCTGCGCAAGACAGTCGAGGGCCAGGTCTATGCCCTTTCGAAATATTAGTTGACCGACAATTAAGAGCCGAAGCGGACCGTTAGATTCTGTTCTGATACCAACCTCTGGAACATCTATACCAATATCATTGACAACCAGAGGTGAAAACGCCACATTCGGGTATTCTGATTTAAGACTGCGGCATCCTGCTTTTGTAAAGCGCAGAATGCAATCTGCGGTTGAAAGCGCCCATGACTGGATTCTCTGATAAACCCTGAGCGTCGCATCACGTTGAGCGCCTTCCAAACCGGAATTCTCTATTTCATCACGCACAGTAAGGCTGTGCGGCAGATAAATCCACGGGACATCTGGAAATCTGCGACGACTCCCCTTTAGCCAAAGGTGCTCGCCACCGATCACCACGTCAGGAACCCCCGCCTGGCTGGTTCGCATTTCTCGCCCACAATACCAATGTCTTAGCACCGACGCATAGCGCCACACCACCGGGAGATTCGAGAAATTCGGGATCCTGACTGACTGTATCGCAACTTCTGGCAGAGGTGCGTGTTCTGAGTGAAACGCCATCACCGATACTTCGTAACCACGCATAGCGAGTTGGCGCGCAAGTTGGTAATGATACACATGACTGCCGGCTCCACGGTCTAGGCGTCCCGCCAAAATACGAATGTGGGTCGCGTGACGCGAAGCGTGTTGTTGTCTGTTCATGCGATCAATGCCCTCAGTAATTCCCTACATGCTCGGCGAACATCCGAACAGTTTCTTCATTTGGACACTGTCGGCTCACCGTGACAACCGCACCCGCGAGGTTGAGATACCCCCTCTCCCACATCTTCACGAATACGAGCCTGCTTCATCGCTGAGCACTCTCTCACGCCAAACCTTTCGTGAGGCGCATCTTAAAGCCACTATTGCAGCAAACATTTCGACCTACAGCATCACAACGCGATCGATCTACTTGCTGCCACCGCTCTTCTCCTGCGTCCGACTGACTGATTTTCCAGCATGAAATTTCCAGCTAGCTCACGCAGAGATGCATCAAAAACTTCCAAGAACATTTTTCTTAGTCAGCGTATCTAACAAGCCTCCTGACTCTGCTCGTTACCGACCTTATTATTTTCTTTTCGAGGTACGGAACTGTCGCCTCTGGTTGGCCAACTTTGCCAGCACCCCCATCCACTATTCGCGTCATACTGGACGCTTGAGAAACCTGCCACCCAAGATATTCCGACAAGCGCTCCACATGTTCTGCTATATCCAGGTCCTCATATCTGACGAAAACACCCTCAACCGCTCTGTAGCCCGCCAGAAACCCTTCTGTCAGACGTGCCCAATGTTTGCCAAATGCATAGGGCGTCGCGACGACCTTATCTGGCCATCTCTCGAACCAAGCATCGAATACCTTGCGATATGAGGCATAGGAATGCACTGGGTCGCGGCATAAAAAAATGCTCTTGGATCTAGGATAGAGTTTCTTCAGATACTTGGCGTGCGTAATTGATAACCTTACGACTTTGACTCCCCACAGCGATGCTCCAACGCGCACCGCCGGCTCCACGAACAGCGCGTGCAGGAACTCTCGATGTGCCCTGATCAAATCGTCAACATCAGGATACAGATTTGCGACCCACTGATCACTTAGGCTGCTACGATCACGCCCCCTCAGAAAGCTCGAGGCATCGGGCCATTCCGGAGTAAACGCACTGAACTGATTCGCTAATCCATCGAATATATGGCACAGATGAAACGGCTCGCCCCACATGACGATATTCTCGTTGTTCTGCATGAGCATGCGTTGCAGGAGAGTGGAGCCCGATCTCCAGCCGGCAGAGAAAATGAAAACCGGTCGTTCATCGCAATTCTGTGTATCTTCACTGACCCGAGAAAATAGATCATCAAGGCGCGCATCAAAGTCCTGTGAGAGACGAATAGCGTTTCTCGCGTACGACCACGTATGCCGAGGCCCCAGAAATGCTCGAACGATTGAGCTGATATTCTCTCTCAAGGTGCTCTCCGGCGGCAATGCGGGGTTCCGCCAATGACAGCTGGCGCAATCACTCCATTCGGTGAGCACAGCAGCCATCAGCTGCCTTAGATGTCTCACTGCAACCGTACGTACTGGATGCTGCGGAAAACTCTACTGTAGCTCTTGCTTTCATCAGCGCAGTAATTTCCATACATGACGCCTATAGGAGCTACTCGCGCCTTCACTCACTATGGCAAATTTCGGATAATGTGCGGCCCCAACATGTTTGCACACCAAAGTGGCATTCGGCGCCATAGCTCAGCCGCCCGTGCATATTTGGGATTCGACTGGTTGAGCTTCGGCACCGGTGCGCCAGCAGGCAACCAGTAATGCCAATGCAGCTGCTGCGGCGTCGCACCCCACTGGGCTTTGAACCGATACGTTCCGCTGTCTGCGGTAGAGCGTCCAAAATCAAAGGATTCAGCGCGCTTCTGAATCGAACGTGTCAACAGCTCCCAATACATGCGCATATTAACCGAGGCATGTTTAGCCTCCGGACTTGCCACAGCCCACGGAACTTCCATGGATCTCCCGTGATTTACCAGAAACGCCACGGCGTGTGGTCTCCCGCGCATTTTCACAATCAGAATTTCTGATACATCGCGCAGCGCGTCGTACACGACTTCGAAGAACCGGCAGGGGTAGACTGGCGTCCCTAATGCATGCATCGCCGGTGCAAACACCTTGTAGAAGTCCGGGATCAGCTCGGCACCGCCCCACACCAAATCAAGCTTCTCACGTTCGCCACGCTTGATCTGGGATCTGAGCTTTGCCCCAAGCTGCTTCGAGAGCACCTCCTCCGTATCCGGCAACTGCAAAATCATCGAGACCTTGTCAAGCCGCTCCGCTAATCGCGCCTCCGGAATTGCAAACGTATGTCGCAGTTCCACGTGATCCGCATCTCGCGCCTCAGCCTCCTTCCCCGCGCGTTCCGCGAGTGCGGCTGCGACTCCAGCGTCGTCCGCCAGAATTCCACCGTACGTCATGAACGGCAGCGAGACGAGATATCGACCGAAAAATCGGCTCGATTGCTCGACGAGCGGAAGTACGCCCACAACCTGCTGGGCGGAGGTCGCTGTCAGATAAATCGTTCGAAGTCGAAAGGCCCTGGAACCGATGCTGACTGCTTGCGAACGATGGTAGGCGGTCGCCAGCGGATGGCGGGCTACATACGCGTCCCATCCATTTGGGGCGACGGGCGTCGACTCAATCTCCACAGACGGCCCTCAGCTTATAGACCGCCCGGCAATCCCGGTATGCCGGACCCCATTCCAGCGCCTCCCGTGTTGCGCTGTCCCAAGAGGTCGTAGGTGAAATACACCCCGACCTGATCATCGTGGTACGAAGCGGCGACGAAGCTAGACACACCCGCCGAGCCCGATTGTTGCATCCGGCGCAGGTAAAATCCGATCGTTGAGCGCGCGAACTGCTTTGTGAGGGTCAGCGTCGCCGAAATTTGGTGGGTCTTTGCACTCTGTTGCTGATAGTCACTATAGGTACCGTACACCTGGAGACTCAGAGAGAGAGTTGGACGGATTTGACGCCCGACGGTGAGGTTGAGTGACGTATCGCGGTGGTTGTCGTTTGGGACTTGCGGGTAGAGATCGTCCGCATAATAGCCGCTCAAATTCAAACTGGTTCGGTCACGACTGAAATTCCAGCCCGCCGTGGCCCTGCGCTGCTGCATCGGCTGCGCAGTAATGAAGCCGATACCCAATGCGCCGCCGCCCTGCATATTCAGTTGCGCCGTGGGAGACTGCATGGCTCCACCAAATGTCGAATATTCGCTTTGTCCTCCGATGAAGACGGTCGAGGATGGAGAGATATTTCGACTCAGCTGCACACTGTAGTAGGGTGCGCCGTGAGCCTGTCCGCCGTAGTCGATGATGTTGTAGCCAGCGGCCAACGAGACATTCGTTCGGACGTATTGACCCTGGAACTCGACCGCAGCCTGCTTTACATTGTACCGGGACCCAGCGCCGGGCGTATTGATCAGAGCCGCCCGATTGAGATATTCGGTCCGTGCATCGCTCGCCTGCAGGGAAATGCTGGTTGAACCAGCGAGCTCGTGGGTAAGCTCAGCTCCCCCCTCGAACGTCTGCGAGTCATACGGCGAGCTCTGATAGGTGCTTCGACCGTACTGTCCATATACCGTGAAGCGGTTCGTGAGGCCAAAGTTCAAATTGATGAACGGTCCGGTCGTCAGGTAGTTGACCGTCTGCAGATTCTGCGGCGTCGGCGCCGCCAGAGGACTCGTTGTGCCCTCACCGAACGTGTCTCTCAACATCCATTGCAGTGGATCGGTCGGCTTGCCCCAGAGGGCACTGCCGTTGAAATTCCCATAAAAACTGCCACTGAACGAATTTCGGATGTATTGCACACGCTCAATATCGCCGAGTAAGTTCAGACTCAGGCGACCGGTACGAGTGTAATCCGTGTCCAGTCCAATGCTGCCGATACCATCGCCGGAATGGCTACTTTGGCTCAGTTGTGCATTGTCCGTGTACGTCAGGCCCGCAATGGCATCGACGTACCCACTGGACATCGGTCCGGTCCCGAATGTCCCGGGCTTCAGCATGGGCATCTGCTGTCCGAAGGCCAAAACCGGCAGCGCGATCGGCGCGAGAAGAAAGATGCGGGTGGCGATTTTCACTGGTACAAACCCTGGTTAGTAGGGTGCTGGCGCACGACGCGTCAGCGTCCCCAGTGGATGAATCCGATCCGCACTACCCTCCCCCAGGAGGTGCCGCACGGTCAGCACCGTAGCCGTAATAATAATATGGTGAAGTGATCGTGCGCATGCTCTGATTGAGCACGAGCGACACGTCCGGATGCCCCTCCAGCATCTTCAGCGCGTCAAGCAAGACAGGCTGCGGCGTGAAATCCGCGCGCACGACGACCACAATCTGTCCGGCCACGTGCGACAGTGTCGCTGACTCGGTGGTCTGCAGCAACGGCGGGGAGTCGAAGACGACCACGCGCTGCCCGTCGTTCTTGCCGAGCTGCGCAGCCAGCTGCTCCATGTGAGCGCTGGCCAGCAATTCAGTAGCTTCCTCAGACCCCGTGCCCGCCGGCAGGAACGATAGCGTCGGCAGATCCGTCGGGCAAATCAGCGATTCGACATCCATCGCGGGGTCCCGCAGTGCATCGAGTAATCCCGGGGCGTCGCCGCGACCCAACACATGACTCAGTTGCGGTTTGGCGACATCCGCATCGACCAGCAGCACACGCAGATCCTTTTCGAGCGCCATGCTCAGGGCAAGGTTGACCGCCGTGAACGTCTTGCCCTCCCCCGCCATGGCGCTGGCGATCATGATCAGGTAGCCCTTCTCCAGGCGCGGTGCTCCGCGCCCGATCGCCCGAGCAATGAGCGGATGCTTGATCTTGCGGTACTGGCGCACCAGGACCTGCAGATCCTCCTGGGGAGCCAGCAGTCCTGCAGCGCGCAGGGCGCCGCGCTCGATCGGGACCATGGGGCCGTGCGCATGTGCCTGCGGACTTCTGAACGACTCGCCTTCAGGACGTGCCGTCTGACGCGGTGCCGAACTTGCCGATGGATCGCTCGGCGCCCTCCCCGATTCCTGCAGCTTGCGCAGCGTTTTCTCGACGAGGCTCATGTGCGCAGATCTCCGAGCAGATTCGAGATGTGCGTATGCATCACCAGCACCGCCAATCCCATGAGCACCAGGCCCATGGTCCCGATCGAGC
>JAJZCS010000043.1 GCA_021829055.1 Pseudomonadota bacterium | reverse complement strand
AATCTTTTCCGACATGGCGCCTGCCCGATACCGGTATGCCCGTTCGGAGAGGAGGTCGATATACCCTACGATGATCCCGTTCTCACGAATTGGCATTTGTCTGGGAATCAGTTGCACTTTTGTTTCGGCCTGAAGAGCCTCGATCAGGAGATCAACAGCCGCATCGGAAGCCCCTTCGAGCGTATCAATCTTGTTGATAAAAATCATGAACGGAAGCTGCTCGGCTTCCAGCATACGGAACGTCGGACGGAGCAAAATGGCGCGGGCCGGTTCCGGATCAACAACCACGACCGCAAAATCCGCAACGGCGAGCGCACACGCGGTCTCGTATGCCAATTCGGGCGACCCCGGGCAGTCCAGTATCGCCCACGCGTCGCCAAGGAATGTACAATGGGAAAGCTTGGTTTCGTACGTAGGGGCATGAGTACGCGCACTTGCGGCGCGACGGGTTGCGGCAGCGCCCGCAGCCTGGAGTAGCGTTCCACAAAGCGTTGTTTTTCCCCCACCATACGGTCCAATCAATGCGACGGTCCGGGGTTCATTTTGATGCAGGGAAAGGTTGGCGTCGTCCATGGCTTCGTCCTCCTGGAGAGGTAGTATTCACCCCCTTTTCAGAAAAGAGAAACCAAAAACTTCGGCCTAATGAATCAGCTGGAGAGCGCAGCCGGAACCGCTTGCCGGAACTCTATATTTCAGGGGCCTCATTTTTCTGAGAGTCGTCGAGGCTGAGCAATGCATTTGACGTTTCGGCGTCAATTACATCAATATTCTTAAGTGTTCGTCCGACGGCGCGAATCCGCGTCTGTGTCGAGTCGATGCCTTTGGTAAGCATATCGGCCCGCTTCGCCACAGTATCCATGGCCTCTCCGAGTTTGGCCCACTCACTCTTCACGGCGCTAAGAATTTTACTAATTTCGCCGGCCTTGTGCTCTAGTTGAAGGGTAAAATGACCAACGCGTATCGTGTGCAAGAGCGCTGGCAATAGGCTGGGGCTCATTATCAGGACGCGATGCTGACGCTGCGCTTGCTCGATTAACCCGGGGACACGTGCGACCTCGGCGAAAAGCCCTTCACTCGGCAGATAAAGTACCGCGATATCAGTGGTGCGCGGCGGGCGGACATATTTTTCCGCGATCTTTTTCGCCTCACTCGTGATCCGAGCCGCAAGAGCTTTGACAGCCGCAACTTCTCCGTCACGGTCCGCCGTTTCCGCGGCGAGCAGTACACGATCATAATCCTCGGTGGGGAACTTCGCGTCGATAGGCAGGTAGATCGGCTGGTCACCGTCGCGGGCAGGCATTCGCACCGCAAACTCGACCGATTCGGTGCTTGATGGATCAGCCCGGAAATTCAACTCCACCGTACCAGGAGGAAGCGTGTCATCAAGAATTTGTCGGGCCTGTGTCTCACCCCACCCGCCGCGGGTTTTGACATTCGAGAACAGGCGCTTGAGATCACCTACTTGCGTCGCCACCGACTGCACTTGCCCAATCGCTTGCTGGACTTGGGCGAACTGCTCGGCGACGCGCTGGAAGCTTTCCCCAATACGCTGCTCAAGCGCGGACTGTAGTTTTTCATCGACGGCTGTACGCATTTGGTCGAGCTTAGCTTCGCTACTTGCGCGAATCGCGTCCAGCCGGTCGTCGATTTGGTTTCGGAGTCGCTCTTGCTCCTCACGCAGAGAAGCCGAGACCCCTGCCAGATCACGGCTAATTCGATCGGCGAGGTTCGTCTGGGTCTCCGTTAGGCGCGCCACCACGCCGAGAGTTTCACTCAACGCGAGCGCCCGCCCCGCTTGCGCCGCGGTTTCAGACTCACCGAGTTTCTGAGTCACGAATATGGAAAGATCTCCAATCGCGCTAGAAAGAGCACCATGTGTGCGCGCAAGCTGGTCGGCCTGGGAGCGCACACCGTCTTGGAGTCTTTCAAATCCTGAAGTTAGTATTTCGCGGGTCTGATCGGCAATGATACCGGGAAAGACCTTGCTGAGGGCGTTATGCAATGCACCTAGTCGGCGTATTTGCAGGAAAGTAATAAAAATAAGCAAAGCCACGACGACAACGAACAGACCGGTATCAGCAAAAATGAAGCCGGCTTGTTGCATGAGATGAATCTTAGCTATCTATTTTCAGAGCAGCGAGAAATGCTGTTTGAGGGATCTCGACTCTACCGAACTGGCGCATCCGTTTTTTGCCTTCTTTCTGCTTTTCCAGGAGCTTGCGCTTGCGAGAGACGTCGCCGCCGTAGCACTTGGCGGTGACATCTTTGGACATGGCGCCGATGGTTTCACGGGCGATGACGCGGCTACCAATGGCCGCTTGAATTGCGATTTTAAACAATTGTCTCGGAATCAAGTCTTTGAGTTTGCAACAAATAGCACGTGCACGAATCTCCGCGACCGAGCGATGGGAGATGAACGCGAGCGCATCTACTGGCTCCTGATTTACCAGGATCGAGATTTTAACCAAATCGCTTTCGACATATCCGTCCATCTGGTAATCGAAGCTAGCATAGCCGCGCGAAATCGATTTAAGCTTATCGTAAAAGTCGAAGACGACTTCATTTAGAGGCAGTCGGTAGACGGCCATCGCACGATTGCCGACATAGGTGAGGTCCACTTGTTGACCTCGGCGTTCATTGCATAGGGCGAGAACCGAGCCAAGATGATCGTCTGGTACCATAATAGTCGCCTTGATCCACGGTTCCTCGATATGGTCAATGGCAGAACCGTCGGGCATATCTGCCGGATTATGCAATTCAATCGCTTCGCCGTTGGTTTTGTGGAGGCGGTAGACTACCGATGGGGCGGTAGCAATGAGATCAAGGTCAAACTCGCGGGATAAGCGTTCTTGGATGATCTCAAGGTGCAGGAGACCAAGGAAGCCACAACGAAAACCAAAACCAAGTGCAGCGGAAGTCTCTGGTTCAAAATGGAAACTTGCGTCGTTCAGGCGGAGTTTGCCGAGACTGTCACGGAGTTTCTCGAAATCATCCGCATCAACGGGATAGAGGCCGCACCATACCACTGGGACCGAAGCTTTGAAGCCAGGTAACGCTTCGGCGGCTGGAATGCGATCATCCGTAATTGTGTCTCCAACCTTGCAGTCAGCAACGGTTTTTATTGACGCAGTGATATAGCCGATTTCCCCGGGGGCGAGATCGGCTTCTGGACGAAGTTTCGGCACAAAAACGCCGACTTGGTCGACGTTATGTACTGCACCGGTTGACATCATGCGGATGCGTTGCCCGCGCCTGAGGCGGCCATTTTTTACACGGACCAGTATGATGACGCCGAGATACTGGTCATACCAGCTGTCCACTAGAAGTGCGGTTAGGGGCGCGTTTTCGTCGCCAAGTGGGGGGGGGAAGACGCGTGACGAGAGCTTCAAGAACAGCACCTATGTTTTGTCCTGTTTTCGCGGAGATTTCGACAGCGTCCGACGCATCGAGGCCAATAACGTCCTCAATCTGTTGCTTGACGCGCTCCGGTTCGGCTGCCGGCAAATCAATTTTGTTGAGTACCGGGACGATTTCGTGGTTTGCCTCGATGGCTTGGTACACATTGGCAAGCGTCTGCGCTTCCACGCCTTGGGAAGCGTCCACAACGAGCAGCGAACCTTCACACGCGGCAAGACTCCGGCTGACTTCGTACGCGAAGTCAACATGGCCAGGCGTGTCCATCAGGTTTAAAATGTAGGTTTTGCCGTCATGGGCTGGGTACGTCAGACGGACGGTTTGCGCCTTGATGGTAATGCCGCGCTCCCTTTCGATGTCCATGTTGTCAAGCACCTGCTCTGTCATCTCCCGGGCTGTGAGCGCGCCCGTGGCTTGAATTAAGCGGTCGGCAAGCGTGGATTTGCCATGGTCGATATGAGCGATTATCGAAAAATTTCGGATCAGTTCAGTTGGGGTCGTGGTCATTGGCGCCCTTTATGCCAGATTTCATCGTATGTCAGCAGGTGCCGCTCGGCCTATCATCACCTGCTTTATCATTCGCCTTCTCTGGTGTGGCTGCTGCGGCATCGGCGAAAATCGGTTGCATTGGTAGGAACACGACGCTGTGAGATGGATCCGTGGCAGCGGGCGAGTGGTCACCCGGGTCAAGTGGCGCTATGCTTGCCGCGGAGGAAAAAATGACAATCATGCGAAAGACTAAGCCGAGGCAGAACGAGCGGCGTCGGGCCCAGCCGCACAATATTGCTGAGAAAGGTGTGACCCAAACCTTGTGCGTGGATGTTGGAGGGACGCACGTAAAAGCTGCTGTCGTCGACCAAGACGGATCAATGGTTTCCAATCATGACAAGGTTGAGACGCCGCATCCTTGTTCACCGGCAACGCTGACAACGATCATTACTGACTTGGCGGCGCAGCTCGGACAGTTCGATCGAGTTACGATTGGGTTTCCGGGAGCTGTACGAAGGGGCATTATTTTAACAGCCCCCAACCTTGCAGCGCCGGATGGCGGGGGCAACGAATGGCGCGACGTTGATCTGGCTCGCATCGTGAGCGAGCGCCTTGGTGTGCCGGCGCGGCTGGCTAACGATGGCGAGGTGCAAGGATTGGGAGCAATTGCAGGAAATGGTATCGAGTGCATCCTAACGCTGGGAACTGGAATGGGATTTGCATTGTTTGCGGACGGTGTTGCGGCGCCGCACCTCGAGCTTGGCCAACACAACGCGCATAAGAAGAAAACCTATGACGAGTATGTCGGGCACGCCACCTTGGAGCGCATCGGCGCAAAGAAATGGAACCGGCATGTTAAGAATGTCATAGATTCAATAAGAGTATTGGCGAATTTTGATTGTCTATATCTCGGTGGCGGCAACGCTAGGTTGATCGATTTTGCAATTCCTTCCGATGTTCATGTCGTGTCAAATGAAACGGGAATTACTGGTGGCGTACGGCTCTGGGACGGATTCAGTCAGATACGACGAGTTTAATCACGATGGCGTCATTTACATATCCATCTAGTCATTTTGCAATGAAATCTCCAGCGCGGACCCTATATCTGGCTCGTGTTGATGGTGTTCGCGTGAATGCGCGGTATGTCGTGCGGTATACCTGCTGATTCTGGCCACGATGTTTGCAAAAAAAGTACGAGGAATTCGGAAATGAATCCGCTACAGAAATTAAATGAGGTAGGCCAGTCTCCGTGGCTTGATTTCGTGGATCGGCATCTGATTGCGTCGGGGCAGCTAGAGGCCATGATCAAGCAGGACGGCCTGCGCGGGATGACCTCGAATCCATCAATTTTTGAAAAAGCGATCACAAGCTCAGATGCATACCAAGCCGAACTCGACGAATTCGTAGCTACTCAGGACTGCTCGCCGATGGCGATCTATGAGCACCTGGCAATTGCGGACATCAAGGCGGCTGCAGATACGCTAATGCCGGTATATGATGCCACGGCGGGACGAGACGGTTATGTTAGTCTGGAAGTATCTCCCTACTTGGCAATGGATGCGTCCGAGACGATTACCGAAGCGAGGCGCCTCTGGCGCGCAGTTGAACGACCGAATCTGATGATTAAAGTTCCTGCAACAAGTGCTGGTATTTCCGCCATCCGTACCTTGATCCGGGATGGGTTATCTATCAACGTCACCTTGTTATTTTCTGTTGACGTTTATGAGAGGGTTGCTGATGCCTACCTAGCGGGGCTCGAGGATCGGTTGGAGCAGGGTAAAGATATCAATAAAATCGCGAGCGTTGCGAGTTTCTTTGTAAGTCGAATCGACGGCGCCATTGATACAGAAATCGCGACCAAGATAGAATTTGGAGGCGATCGAGATGCGCTTCGATCGTTGCTCGGCAAAGTGGCGATCGCAAACGCTAAACGAGCCTATCAACGCTATTTGGCGATTTTTACTGGGCCGCGGTGGCAAGAGCTAGCGGAGCATGGGGGTACAACGCAACGCCTGCTCTGGGCATCTACCAGCACAAAGAACAAGGCGTACCGTGATACGATGTATATCGAGGCGCTGATCGGTCGCGATACGGTGAATACGATTCCGCCTGCTACCATGGAGGCGTTCCGTGACCACGGGCTCGTCCAGGCAGACGTGGTTTCTCAGAATGTTAGTGAAGCCGAGGCCGTGCTCAACTCGTTGGCGGACCATGGGGTCTCGCTTAAGCGAGTAACCGATGCACTCGTGATTGATGGAGTTCAGCAATTCATTTCAGCTTTTGACCAGCTGCTTGGGGCAGTCGCAGCGCGGCGGTCGAGGTTAGTGAAAGTGAACCCGTTGGAGTTACAACTTGGCGACGCGTGTGGGTTAGCGGTGGCGGACGCAAATAGCGCGTGGTACGCTACGGGAGCCATGCGGTGGTTATGGCATCGCGACGCGAACCTATGGACTGGCAAAGACGAGGCGCAGTGGCTTGGTTGGTTGGACATTGTGGCGCGCGAAAAGAAGGACATTGCCAAGCTTATCCAGTTCAAGGCGGATGTTCGAAGCGCGGGTTATCGTGATGTTTTGCTTGTTGGCATGGGCGGATCGAGTTTGGGTCCGGAGGTTCTGGGTAAGAGCTTCGGCAAACAAGGAGATTTTCCGCGATTGCACGTTCTCGATTCTACCGATCCGGCGCAGATCCTGCGTGTGGAGGATGCGATTGATCTGCGAAAGACGTTGATCATCGTGTCATCGAAATCAGGGAGTACTCTCGAACCAAATATTCTTCTTGCGTATTTTTCAAAAAAAATGATCGATGTTTTAGGAAATAACTGGGTGCGCCATGTGGTGGCCATCACCGATCCCGGGTCATCCTTGGAAAAGGAGGCAAAAAAAAATGGGTTCGCACACGTCTTTCATGGTGTTCCCGAAATTGGTGGTCGCTACTCAGTGCTATCGAAGTTCGGACTTGTTCCTGCGGCTGCGATAGGCGTCGATATTCAGCGCTTCCTCCAAGCGGCGAGTACCATGGTGAACGCCTGTGCGGGTGACGTTCCTGTAACCGCGAACCCGGGTGCGCAACTGGGGCTGGCGCTGGGGGTGGCAGCACGTCAATTCGGCCGTAATAAAGTCACCATACTTTCATCGCCAGACCTTGCGGGCTTTGGTGCATGGCTGGAGCAGCTGATTGCGGAATCGACGGGAAAGATCGGGCGTGGGCTCATTCCTGTCGATGGCGAACCGCTGGGCTCTAGCGAATGTTACGGCGCAGATCGAATCTTTGTTGCTGTGTCGCTACGTGGAGGGTCGCCGGCCGCCGCTGCTAGTCAGTTGAGGGAGCTTGAAAGAGCAGGTCATCCAGTAATTGAAATTGAGGTAGATTCGATAACCGCTTTGGCCCAGGAATTTTTTCGTTGGGAATGCGCAATTGCGGTATCGGGTGCGGTTATCGGAATCAACCCATTCGATCAGCCTGACGTCGAGGCAAGCAAGATCAAGGCGCGGGCCTTAACTGCCCAATTTGAGGTGAGCGGAAAATTGCCGGAACAGAAGCCGGTTTTTGAACATGATGGGATTATCATATTTGCGGATGCTATAAATGCAGAACGGATTGGGCGCCATCGACGACTTGATGGCTTTCTCCGGGCGCATTTATCTTCTGTTTCTGATGGAGATTACGTCGCCTTGCTGGCGTATATGGACCGAAACGATGAAAATGCCGGAATTCTTGCGCGTATGAGGCAAAGGATCCGCGACCGATTTCGCGTGGCAACTTGTGTTGGATTTGGCCCAAGATTTCTGCATTCCACAGGACAGGCATACAAAGGCGGACCGAATAGCGGTGTTTTTCTTCAGATTACTTCGGATAATTCCGTTGACGTCGATGTCCCTAATCGTAAGTTTAGCTTCGGTGTAGTGAAGATGGCGCAAGCGTTAGGCGACTTCGATGTGCTAACAGAGCGTAGGCGTCGAGCGGTGCGCGTGCATTTGCGGGACGCCAAAAGAGGCCTTGCTGCGTTGGATGAGGCGATTCAAAGAGCGATTTTTAAGGAGTAGCCAGTGCAAATCGGAATTGTAGGGCTTGGGCGCATGGGTGCTAACATCACGCGACGTCTGATGCGTGACGGCCATCAATGTGTTGTGTTTGATGTGGCAAAAGAGTCTGTTCAGGCTCTTGTAAAAGAGGGGGCGGTCGGGAGTAGCGATCTGAAAAGTCTCGTTGATCATCTAGGTCGGCCTTGTGCCGTGTGGGTAATGTTGCCCGCAGGTGAAATTACCGAAAGTAGCATCGTGTCGCTGAGCCAATGGCTGGACCGGGATGACGTCATCATCGATGGAGGCAATACTTTCTATAAAGACGATATTCGACGCAGTAAAATGCTGGTGGCAAAGGGAATTCAATATGTTGATGTTGGGACGTCCGGCGGTATTTGGGGGTTAGAGCGCGGTTACTGCATGATGATTGGAGGAGACGCGGCGGTCGTTCAACGGCTTGACCCTATTTTTTGTTCTCTGGCTCCGGGGCGTGGAAATATCGATCTGACGCCGAATCGAAGCGGCGAAGACACACGACCGGAGCGCGGGTACCTTTACGCCGGAACGGCTGGCGCAGGGCATTTCGTAAAGATGGTGCACAACGGTATCGAATACGGCCTAATGCAAGCGTATGCTGAGGGTTTCGATATACTCCGGAACAAGATGTCTGACGCATTGCCGGAGCACGAAAGGTACTTATTAAATCTGGCAGATATTGCTGAAGTGTGGCGCCGTGGGTCGGTAATTTCGTCGTGGCTTCTGGATCTGACCGCAAATGCTTTGGCAAAGGACGAGGCCCTTTCGGACTATAGTGGAACAGTTGCAGATTCCGGGGAAGGTCGTTGGACGCTGGAAGCAGCCATAGAGGAAGCTGTGCCAGTTGATGTTCTGGCAGCGTCGTTGTTTGCGCGGTTCCGCTCGCGGAGAGATCATACGTTTGGAGAAAAACTCCTATCTGCGATGCGGCAAGAGTTTGGTGGCCATATTGAGAAGCCCGGTCTTGACGGCGAATAATAGAAGGAGATCGTCATCATGACGAGCGTCACGAAGCCGGAGACGTGCACCATGGTTATATTTGGCGCGGCGGGTGACTTGACTAAAAGGCTGTTGGTCCCGGCACTTTATAATCTTGCGCAGACCGGCCTGATTCCGGATGAATTTTCTCTTGTTGGTGTCGATATTGGCGAATTTACGGCGGAGCAATGGACGGAGTCGCTACACCACATGTTAAGAAGCTTCACTCACGATGTGGGATCGGAGGATGAAATATCAGAGGTCGATGCGAAATCGTGGAGCCTCCTAACGCAACAGGTGTTCTATGTCCAGGGTGATTTTACACAAGAGGAATGCTTCGCCAAACTTGGGAGGACGCTGACAGAAATTGAAGGCAATCGAAAGGGTCCTGCGAACAGGCTGTTCTACCTTGCGGTCGCAGATCGCTTTTTTGCGTCCATTGTGGCCGGGTTAGGGACTGCGGGACTGGTCCGGAACGAAATTGACGCATGGCGACGCGTGATCATTGAGAAACCGTTCGGACATGATTTGGAATCAGCCAAGGCATTGAACACGGCAGTGTTGCGTAGTGTTACGGAAAGTCAAGTTTATAGGATTGATCATTTTCTTGGGAAAGAAAATGTTCAAAATATTATGGCGTTGCGGTTTGCAAATGGACTATTTGAGCCGCTATGGAACCGTGACCATATCGACCACGTCCAAATTACAGTTGCGGAAACTGTTGGTGTTGAGGCGCGCGGTAAATTTTACGAGCAGACGGGAGCACTGCGCGACATGGTGCCGAATCACGTGTTTCAACTTGTTGGGATGATAGCAATGGAGCCACCGGTCGGCTTTTCGGCTGATGCGGTGCGTAACAAGAAATTTGAGGTGTTTTCGGCAATTCGACCTGTTAGAGCGGCAGACGTGGTGCGGGCACAGTACTCTGCGGGGTCTATTAATGGACATGCGTGTTTTTCCTATCGTGACGAATCAAACGTGAGTAAAGATTCGAATATTGAAACATATGTTGCGTTGCGCTTGGCAATAGATAACTGGCGTTGGGCTGGAGTGCCATTTTTTATTCGTACCGGGAAACGGATGGCGTGCCGCATGACCGAGATCGCGATTGTGTTCAAACGCGCGCCTCTAACGACGTTTCAAGATACGCCTATTGCGACGCTGCCGCCAAGTACGTTGGTATTGCGCATTCAGCCTGATGAGGGTGTTGCACATGAATTTCAAGTTAAAAGACCAGGACCGACGGTTGATGTTTCACCTGTAACAATGGATTTTCGATACAGTGATTGGTTTCCGCCTGCGCCGAATGTGGGTTATGAGACCTTACTGTTTGATTGCATGATGGGGGATCAGACATTATTTCAGCGTGCGGACATGGTCGAGGCGGCGTGGCGTGTGGTTGAGCCGCTCCTGAATGACTGGTCTTGTGAAAAAACGGAGATTAAGAAATATGAAGCAGGTTCCGAGGGGCCATCGGCGGCAGATGTGTTAATCGGCGGTGGCGATTTGGGTAGGAATTGGAGGCCAGTGGCATTGAATGGTGCGCCACGTTGCCTGTAAAGTTACGCATCTCACTTGTGGTATCAGACGTCGACGGTACTCTGATCACAAGAAGAAAAGAACTCGCTGCAACGACCGTCGCGGCTGTGGCGCGGCTGCGAGAGGCAGGAATTGCGTTTGCGCTGATAAGCGGGCGCCCCCCAGTTGGGATGCGGATGGTATCGGAACCACTTGGAGTAAAAACGCCTATATGTGGTTTCAACGGAGGGTTAGCGACTTCGCCTGATTTCAGTCGAATTATCGCCGCCCGATATTTGGAGAGGCAAATTGTCGGTACGGCGATTGAGGAGCTTGAACAGCTCGGGCTTGATGTTTGGCTATATACGGATGAGAAATGGTTGGTAAGAGATCGTCGGGCACCGCACGTGACTCGCGAAGCTGAAACCGTACTGATGGAGCCGAAAGAAGTGGCTGTTTTCCCGGAGAACGCGCTAGATGCGGTGATTAAAATCGTCGGCGTCAGTGATAGGCCCGACGTGGTGAAGCGCGCACACGCAGCAATCCGTCAAAATGTCGGGCATGCTGTTGTTGCCGCGTGTTCGCAACCTTATTATCTTGAT
>JAJZCS010000042.1 GCA_021829055.1 Pseudomonadota bacterium | reverse complement strand
CCCGGTGCGCGCTGAGCGCGGTCATCACCATCACAATGGGCATGCCAAGAGCCAGGGTGAGAAGAACAAGAGCCCGACGTCTCGCCACCTTGCTCGCCGGCCGGAGAACAAAATCCAGCGCCATCGCCAGCGCCATCGATCCGACAACAACCAATATGCCGATAAAGATAAGATGATCTGCCCCTGCAGCCTCTTCCGACGGCCGGTAGATCCGGAAGAGTGGTGCCGTGCCAATCGAAAAACCCAAACCTGCCCCCGCCACGGCAGGGCTCCATCGCCAGCTGGGCCGAAACAGCAGCAGCGCAAACGCTCCAGTTGCTTCAAGCGCCGTCAACCCTATCAGCAGCGGAACGTAGTCGAGCCAAGGAAAGATTGCTTTGGACCGCTCAAACGCCAGCAATGTCAGAAGCCGGGTTGTCCAGATCGCTGTCGTCAAACTGCCGGATGCGGCCAACACCCACAGCCAGCGTAACCGGCCACGCACCACCATACCGCGGCCGATTTGGATAGCTGTTACCGAGGATCCCACCACACAGCTCAGAAGTGCCATGCCAAGCAGCAATGTGCTGACGTGATCAACGGTAGGGGAGACCATAGCCCGATCGGTCGTGCTCATGTTGACTATGTCCAAGCCACCCTTCCGGAACATTGGCGCACGCCCTGAAATTGTGCGCGCCAAGCCCTGTCTTTCTCAATTAACGCTCAAAGCAACAACTGTCAGGCGTAAGAACTACTTAAAGTAGTACCATAGATTCAGGTTCGTTGGAAGTTATCTACGATATATAATATTATCTAATAAATAATATTTTTTAACGGAACGTCGTGATCGTTTCCGAGCGGTCGTGCTTTAACGGGACCTGTCAATTACAGCGCCGTTTTGGTGAATTGCGAACATAAAAACGTAGATCGACGATGCGCCGGGGTCCTTAAATGTTGATCGGACGAGCGGCTGAAACTTAGCTTCCGTCATGGGGCCGCCCGGTCGGTCGGCCAACCGCTATTGAAATATCGGGCCTTACGGCTTCGGAGTTGGGGCTGGGTGAAGGACGAAATGGCCGAGAAACCCCGACCAAAACAACCTCATTTGAAGAGCCGAATCATCTCCGCCGGGTGCGTCGCGCTTGATCCGGGCGAGCAAGAGCCGCAGCTCGGGCCCGATCTGGTCGAGCTCGTCCAAATGTGCCTGTGACAGGTTGGCTAGACGCTTTTCGCCAAGGTCGGTCAATGCGAGCAGTACGCGGCGTCCATCATTCGGGTCGGGTGCCCTGGCCACGAGGCCAGCAGCCACAAGGCGGTCAACGAGTTCGACGGTGCTGTTGTGCTGCAAAATCAGGAACGTTGCGAGGTCCGAAACACTCGAAGTGCCGCGGCCTTGCATGTTGCGGATCCCGAGCAGCGCCTGGTGCTGGCGCGGCGTCAGTCCGTCACGGCGCGCGGCAGCCTCGCTGAACGCCAGGAAAGCACCTCAAGGTGAACCGAAACGACGCGAGCATCTCGTAGTCCTCGCCGTCAAGCCGTAGATCAGGCATGCACGCTCCTTTTTGTCGAGGGGGTGCTGCAGGATGGCCACCCTGCACCTTGGACGATCGGCGTACCGGTGGGAGGCTCCCTGCTCATCGGCCTTATGGCACGCTATGGTTGGGAAAAGATTCGCCGGCATGGAATCCCGGAAGCGATCGAGGCCATTCTGCTCGGCAGCGCGCGGCTCGATTTCAGGGTGGCCATTCTTAAGCCGATCTCCTCGGCGATTTCGATCGGAACCGGTGGCCCCTTCGGCGCCGAAGGGCCGATCATTATGACCGGAGGTTCCGCCTCTTCGCTGATGGCCCAGCGTTTTTCCCTGACCGACGCCGAGCGCAAGACATTGGTCGTCGCCGGTGCCTGCGCCGGCATGACGGCGGCAACCGGAGTTCCAAAGAGGGCCGTCATGTCTGCCATCAAGTTCCTCCTGTTCGAACTCAAACCGCGAAGCGTCATCCCCGTGCTCACCGCCAGCATCGCCAGCATGGCTGTCACCCTGTTGCTGATGAAACGCTCCATCTTGACCGAAAAAATCGCCCGCAGGGGCCATCACCTCACCCGCGAGTACAGCATCAATCCTCTCGCCGTCACCCGCGCCCGGGAAATCATGACCACCTCCGTCGAAACCCTTTCCCCCAGCATGACCGTCGGAGCCACCATCAAGTACTTCCTGTCCCCCGAAACCCGCCACTGTGCCTTCCCCATCGTGGATGCCGAGCAACCACCTTGACGGACTGGTCTCACGCACCGACATCCTCTCCTGGATCCGCGACAGCGTGCCCCTCAGCCAGACCCTCACCACCATGATCCGGAACCAGATCCTGGTGACCGCCTCCCCCGAAGAAAACCGCCGATACCAACGCCGCCCGCATGCTCACCCACCACGCCCTACATGTCCCCGTCGTCAACCAGCACAACGACCTCGTCGGCATCCTGTCACGCGCCGACCTCCTCCGCGTTCACCACCACGCCATGCTCGCTGAAACATACCGAGAACACTTCTTTTTCAAGCGCAGACGCGCCGTTATTCCATCTACTTAGCCGGGCCGCGGTGTGCCACAATCCGCTACGATGATACTTAATCAGAAAGACCTCGCTGAATGCCCTAACGCTCCTGGCGGACTCAATAAGGTGCAGCAATGCTATACGCCGCGGCGATGCTATAAGATACCGATCCTGATGCGGGACGACTTAATCAATACCTCGTCCAAAAAAGGTGTTTCCTCACAGAAACGTTCCGATAACAGCGCCCGTCGGTAATGACGCTCCACGTCCGGTATATTCCGGTATATATTGAGCCAGAGATCCCCGAGATATGTCTAACCTCAGATTGTGAAATCGTTGCGGGGGCGTGAGAGCATCCAAATTATTCCACGGACCACGGTGATTAGATGTAGAAAACCGGGTACGTTTCCTCAAGACATTCGGCCAAGCACACTGGTAGATCCCCCTTTTCTGTGGAGGTGCTCTTGTGCTTTCCGGACAGTGCAACCGCACGGCTTCCTAAGCAGGAAAATTGAAGAACAGGCCCTTTCGGCCTCAGTAAACCATTGCAGGCGCTTCGCCGCACGCGGGTATCAGCGTCCGCACGGCGCGCACCGAAGACATCAAACATTCGCTCGGCCGGGCTCTGCCCTATCGTCCTGCCATCAAGTTCGTATGATCTTCTACTCGCAGCACTTGCTTCCAATCCAATAATGCCGCGATGAAATCCGCTTTGTAAGGCACCAGTTAAGCTAGCTGATCCAACACAGGAGGGAGCAGAACCTTGGATATGATGTTTGCCGCCAAATTCATGGGCACACTCTTTGCCATCATGAACCCTTTCATCAACTTGCCCATCTTCCTTGCGATGACGACGGGCCAGTCACTGTCGGACCAGCGGGCCATCGCAGTCCAAGTCCTGACCTATACGTCCATTATGTGCGTCGTCATCGCTGTCGCGGGAAACGCCATCATCGGTTTCTTCGGAATCTCCATAAATTCGTTCCGAATCGCCGGTGGTCTTGTCCTCCTTGGCATAGCCTTCTCAATGCTCAACGGGCACCCCATTACCGCGCATGAGCGCGGCGACCATGAGAAAACGGCCGAGTCCACTCCAGCAGAAGATGCCGAGAACAGCATTGCCTTCTATCCGATGACTTTTCCGCTCATAGTTGGCCCCGGCACCATCGCGACTCTTATCATCTATGCGGGACAGGTCCGTGGTGCTCCCGACTACGTTGCCTTCGCGCTTGTGCTCATCGCCCTTCTTGTTGCCCTCTTCGTCGTCCTTTACTTCGCTTCTGCCATTGGCAAACTCCTCTCTGCCCGCATGCGCGTCGTCATGACTCGTCTGATGGGCATGATTCTTGCTGCCATTGCTGTCAGCATGGTCGTCGAGGGGTTGAAAATCCTTCTCCCCGGCCTCGGGTGATTTTGATGCTCAGGTAAGCGACCAGTGGAGCCGGCTTGGGGTGTTCGGCCTACTCCCGGTTCGCCTGGCGGTTTGGTTTCAATTTCGCTTGAAACCGCTCCTGCGGCGCTATGGGCCAAAAAGCCTGAAGTGAGACTCGTCGTGCTTTGCAGCGCGCGAGGAGCGTCAGCACAATAGTGCCGCACGTGGTTTCTCAAACTCAAGTGACGGAAGTCTGAACCAACGGCCTGCAGTGCTTGTGCATCCAACGCATGTATGCGTCCTATGCTTCGTGGTTAAGTGCCGGGCTTCGCGGCGGAACGGCTCATTATGAGCCAGGATATTGAAACTTAAAAACGTCTGTTCTTCATTGTTTGGAATTCGGGCAGTGTCTCATCAGGACGACAGGTCAAGCAGAGAATCTAACGGCACATTAAGTTGTCTGTGTTTCCCGGAAAATGAAAACCTATCGATAATATCGCCCTAGAGCGTCAATGCTCTTCATTTATGTGAGACAGTGGCTGTAGCAGCAAGATTATAGGCACAAGAGCCACGCCCAGATATCGGGAATGCGGCTGATGGTACGGTTCTCGGCAGGTCCTTTGCGAGGGGCTCTGTTAGTCCGCGCCTCGCAGTGCTGCGGGCACCGGAGAATCGTACCGGTTCTTTTGTTTGAGACGTCGTAACCCACCTTGCTGTTGCAATCCGGCAAAGTCGCACGCTATTGAAAGCGATAGGTATCTTTTTGGTCAGGCTCTAAAGGAACTAACGATCATGGATGTCTTCCATGTGCTTGTCACCTGGAGGGACCGAACAGCGGATTCCGCCTTGTGACCGTCACCGCCACGCATCGCAGCGGCGCCAGAATGATCGACGCTGGTACGGCGCGCTTTACACTTTGGGCGCCGGGAAGGGACACGGTTGGCCTTGAACTTGATGGTGCGCTTCCTGTCCCTATGGTGGCGCACGCTGGCGGTTGGTTCGTGCTCGAACTACCGGCGCAGCCCGGCGCTCGATATCGGTTCCGCATCGCGCCCGATCTTGCTGTCCCCGATCCCGCGTCGCGTCTTCAGGACGGTGATGTGCATGACGCAAGCGTGTTGGTGGGCCCAGATACGTTCAAGTGGCGATTTCGCAGCTGGCGCGGACGCCCCTGGCACGAGACCGTACTATACGAAGTTCACCCCGGGATCTGCGGTGGTTATGCTGGAATTCAGGCGATGTTGCCTGATCTCGTGGGTCTCGGTGTCACAGCGGTCGAGCTAATGCCAATCGCGGATTTTCCGGGGAGTCACAATTGGGGGTACGATGGAGTTCTTCCGTACGCGCCCGACGTTGCGTACGGTTCACCCGATGCGCTGAAGAGTTTGATTGATAGCGCTCACGGGGCTGGGGTGATGATGTTTCTTGATGTTGTCTACAATCATTTTGGCCCCGATGGAAATTATCTTCCAAGCTACGCGCCAGAGTTCTTTCGCGGCGACGTCGACACACCTTGGGGCAGTGCCATCGACACGCGCCGACCCGAAGTGCGCCGTTTCTTCATTGACAATGCGATTTATTGGCTCAACGAGTTCCATTTTGACGGATTGCGCTTTGACGCGGTGCACGCAATCAATGACCGTGCTTTCCTTCGCGACATGGCGCGGGAGATCCGCGCCGCGGTTGCACCGGACCGGTATATCCACCTTGTGCTGGAAAACGATAAAAATGATGGCACGCTACTCGGTGACGGTCTTTACGACGCCCAATGGGCAGACGACACACACCATTGCCTGCACGTGCTCCTGACCGGCGAGCAGAGCGGCTACTATAGCGACTATCCCGACGCCGCAGTTAAGTTGGCGCGATGTCTGGCCGAGGGGGTTGCGTACCAGGGAGAACCGTCGGCGTATCGCAAAGGTAGGGCGCGCGGCACGCCCACCAGGCACTTGCCGCCCACGGCATTTGTAACTTTTTTGCAGAACCATGACCAGGTTGGTAATCGCGCATTCGGCGAGCGGCTGACCACCCTTGCCGATCCCGCTGCGTTGCGGGCTGCCATCCTGCTGGTATTATTATCGCCGCAAATTCCCCTGCTGTTCATGGGTGAGGACTGCGGTGCGACGACGCCGTTCCTGTACTTTACGGACCATCTCTCGTCTGATCTGGCCGAGGCAGTGAAGCATGGCCGGCGCTTGGAGTTTGCTGACTTCAACGCTGCCTCCCTTGTCGCTGGCCAACAAATGATCCCGGACCCGAACGATCCTGCCACGTTCCGCGCCTCGATATTTGACGCGAGCTGTTGCACACAGGATGGAACAGCTTGGCGTGTGCTGTATCGCCGGCTTCTGGCTGTCCGTCACATGCGGATTGGGCCCGGTATCGCGGGAGCGAACTCTACCGGTGCCGAAGCGCTTGGCACCACGGGTATCCGGGCAGCATGGCGCCTTGGAACGGGCGAGATGCTGACAATTGCATCGAATTTCGGAGACTCTCCGTTGGCCTGCGCGCATGGCCGGGGGGAGGTTATCGCGGCCGTGCCGGAGGGGCGTTTGCGGACGGGCATCATCCCGCCGTTCAGCGCGACTGCTTGGCTGGCTGCACCATGACTTCTGGAGACGCCGGTAGGAGGTTGCTCACTACCCAGCGAGAGCGCCACCTGGGTTCATGGGGTGCATGCAGCCATCGGCAGCATACTATTATTGGTTTTAATTGCGGTTGCCGGTTCTGATGGGCACGCCGCGCGCGACGCTTCGGCTTCAGTTCCACCGTGGTTTCACGCTCGACGATGCGGTGCCTGTTGTCCCCTATGCTGCCGCGCTTGGCGTCAGTCACATCTACGCCTCGCCCTTGTTGACCGCGAGACCAGGGTCAACCCACGGCTACGACATCGTTGATCACGGTTCGATCAATCCAGAGATTGGTGGTGAGGCGGCATTGCTCCGGCTTGTTTCCGCACTTCATGCTGCGAGCATGGGGCTTATCCTTGATATCGTACCCAACCACATGGGGGTTGGCGGCGCTGACAATCGCTGGTGGATGGATGTCCTGGAATGGGGCCATGTCAGCCCCTATGCTGATGCGTTCGACATTGACTGGTCGCCACCGGACGTCGCGCTTCGTGGCAAGGTTATGGCGCCGTTTCTCGGCGAGCCTTATGGTGCCGCTCTCGAGGGCGGAAACCTTCGCCTTGGCTGCGATGCGAAAGCGGGGCGTCTCTTTGTTCGGTATTTCGAGAATGAGTTTCCGCTGTCGCCTGCCGGAGCAGCTGCTGTGCTACAAGCGGCACCGCGACGTTTCGCCGAGGCGATCGCCCACTTCACCGGCGCTGCAGACTTGGCTGACCGACAGGAAATTGCTCGCCCATTAGCCGAGACCGCACGAAGCAGGCTCGCGGCAGCGCTTGCGACACAGCCGAGTAAGACCTCTCTGGACAGTGTGCTCGCGCGGTACAACACTGCGAACGAGAGTGGCCGTGCCCGGATGCACGCTTTGCTAGAGACACAGAACTATCGGCTGACCTTCTGGCGGGCGGCAGCCGACGAAATCAACTGGCGTCGTTTTTTTGATATCAATACGCTTGCCGGTATTCGTGTCGAACTCCCGTGGGTTTTCGACGCAAGCCATGCGTTGATTGTGGATCTTTATAGGCGCGGGTTGATTGACGGAGTTCGGATCGATCACGTTGACGGGTTGGCTGACCCACGCGCTTATTGTCGTAAACTTCGCCGCGTGCTGACCGTCGCCGGGCATGATCGGCCAAAGGACGCGCCGCCCGGGCCTCCTTGGATTGTCGTTGAGAAGATCCTCGCACTGCATGAGCGATTGCGGCCCGACTGGCAGATCGACGGCACTACCGGTTACGATTTTATGAACGAGGTTGGTGGCGTCTTGCATGACCCACTTGGTGCTGAACCTCTCGCTTCACTTTGGCACCGGCTCACCGGGCGGCCCGCTGAATTCGAACCTGAGGAACGCGATGCTCGCCGCCAGGTCCTGCGGGATAATTTGACCAGCGAATGGAACGGTGCATCTGCGCTGCTACATCGCTTGGCTGGTGCTAACCTTGCCACGCGCGACATCACGCTTACTGCGATTCGTCGCGCCCTTGCCGAACTCCTGATCCAGTTCCCAGTATACAGGATCTACGCCGGCGTGGCTGGCAGTTCTGCTTTTGACGAGCAGACAATGAACTGGGCGCTGGCTCGCGCCCTCGGAAATTTCCGCGTGGCTGATCGGTCGTTGTTGTACCAGATTCGTACATGGCTCGCAGATCGCCCACTGGCGCGCGAACCAATTGCTCGCCGGCCGCTTCGTCAACGTGCTATGGTCCGCTTCCAGCAACTCTCTGCCCCCGTCGCTGCGAAGGCGATAGAAGACACGGCCTTCTATCGATACGGCAGGCTGCTTTCGCGCAATGAGGTCGGAAGTACACCAGTCCAGTTCGCAATCACGCCTACCGGGTTTCATGCTGCACAGGCACGTCGCGCGGCGACATTTCCACGCGCAATGCTCGCTACCGCGACGCACGACCACAAACGGGGCGAGGACACGCGCCTACGGTTAGCTGTTTTGTCGGAAATTCCGGACGAGTGGGAGACGCTGCTTACCCGCTTGCTGCGGCTGGATGCCGGGCTGGTCCGCGAACTCGACTCTGGCCGTGCGCCGGCCGAAGCAGACGAGTGCATGCTTTACCAGACGCTTGTTTCCGCGTGGCCGCTCGACGAGGCCCAGCCGATGGATGTTTTTATTGAGCGCGTTTGGGAATGGTGGCGAAAATCGATTCGAGAGGCCAAGCTACGGTCAGAATGGGCGGCGCCGGACGAAGCCTATGAAAGTGCCTGCCGATTGTTTCTCGAAGGTGTGTTCGACGCCTCTCGCCCCACTGCCGTGATCGGGGACATCACGGCATTTGCGCGGCGAATCGGCGTGGCGGGCATGGTTAATGGGCTGGCGGCAACCGTGCTAAAGTGCACGGCGCCCGGCGTACCGGACTTTTATCAGGGTGCAGAATTCTGGGACTTGTCCCTGGTCGATCCGGACAATCGGCGTCCAGTTGATTTCACCACCCGTGCGGTTTCACTTGCGGCAACTGATGAGTTGGCCGATCTTGTCTTCAATTGGGAAAACGGTCGGGTCAAGCAGGCCGTCATCGCTCGCCTGCTTGCCGAGCGGCGGCAGCGACCGACGTTGTTCGAGCAGGGATCCTACGCCTCGCTGGAAGCAACCGGCTCGCAGTCCGACCGCGTGCTTGCCTTTGCGCGCAGCCGTGCAAGCGATCATCTCGTGGTTGCGGTGACCCGTCTCGCAGCGCGCTTGCTCGTGGATGCGACCGCTCCGCTGGTACCGCCCCATGCTTGGGATGGCACGTTCCTTGATCTCGGCTCGCATAAAGGTGGAATAGTCGTTGATCTGTTAACAGGTCGGAGTTTTGTCGGCGGCGCCTCGATTTTGCTGGCAGAATTGTTTGGCGCGTTGCCAGTGGCCGTTCTTCGCGCCGTGTGAGCCGGAGTGTCTTGGCTGTCGGGGTTCGCATCCTCATATGCGCTGATTCAGGTACTCGTTACGGGTTTTTGATATGGCGGCAGAACTATCCCGTAGGGCGGGCCCCGGGGTACGATGCCCATGGCCGTGGCAGGTGGCAGCCATCGCGGGGCGTGCCTGCGGTTATTTTCAGGTCGAGCGGCCAGGTTCGTATCGGTATCGGTGTTTTTGGAGTGCCGCCATGGTGAGATATCCGAAGAAGGTGGATTTCCCGGTAAGCAAGGTGCGTCGGTACCTGGAGCCAGGTCCGATTGTGCTTGTTTCATCGAGGTGGCGACGCAAGACGAATATCATGACGCTTGGGTGGCACACGGTTCTGGAATTCTCACCGTCTTTGGTGGGCATAATGGTATCGGAAGAAAATTATAGTTTCGAGATGATTCGTGACAGCAAGGAGTGCGTGATCAACGTTCCCACAACAGCGCTGACCGATGTTGTGGTTGCTATTGGCAATTCGAGCGGTGCACAAATCGACAAATTTACCGAGTTTGGCCTCACTGCCGAGGATGCGGACGAGGTGAGTGCCCCGATGATCCGGGAATGTCATGCAAGCTTCGAGTGCCGCCTGTACGAAGACGCACTGGTTCAACGCTATAATTTTTTTGTTTTTGAGGTCGTCAAAGCCCACGCGGCGCTGTCGCCCAAATACCCGGAGACACTTCACTATACTGGAGACGGGATCTTCATGGTATCGGGTAGGGTTATAAGCCGACGATCATTGTTCCTGCCCGAAATGCTCGGGTAGAGCTGGTTTGTTCTGTCTTTGGCTTGCAAGGGATGGACCGGTAGCCCGGTTTTCTCAGTGTGCCCCGACGGCGCGTAACGCCAGTGGAGGGAAGTTCCACCCCGATAGTTATCGACAGGTCTGGTTGCTGACGAGCGGCGTTGCCGGGTAACCGGTCGGGCTGAAGGCTCGTGACAAAGGCCGCCATGGGCGGTTGAGCGATCCAGTGGGCCGTAACGAGTAGGAAGCCTGAGCAGGATGCAGGTCGTGTCCCAACTGGTGGTGTAGGTGGCCGATTGGCGGCCACCGGCGCGGTTTTTGGGTAGCCTTGGGTTGCGAGTTTCAACGCGAACCCAAGGAACCACTCCGGTGACCGACGACAAGATTGCTCTTTCCACGCTTTTGGAGAAGTCCTCCGACACCAGTTTTCTGCGCGAGATGATTGGCTTTGCCGCCGAGCGGCTGATGGCGCTGGAGACCGAGGCGCGGTGCAGCGCCGCCCCTGGCGAGCGCTCGATTGAGTGGCTCAACCAGCGCAATGGCTACCGTGACCGCTCCTACACCACCCGGTGGGGCACGATCCAGTCGGTCATGATCGACCAGGTCCTCGTGGCCAAGGGCAATGCCGACGACGCGCTGCATCACCAGGATGCCAACCTCATGCTCGACCAGCTCCGGCCGCCGGCGGTCGCTGAAGCGCGCCGCAAAGCGCTCCGTCAGCCGGATCCCCTCCGGCGGCTTTCCATCCGCTACGCAGATGGGACCTTGGCCACCTCGGCCCGATCCGCAGCGTCCGGAAGCAGTGCTCCCACATCTGACGTCATGGCTTCACCGGCAAAGCTCGCCACCACATCACGGCCAGAAACCACGCCAAATCCACATCGATCCGCGCTACACTC
>JAJZCS010000041.1 GCA_021829055.1 Pseudomonadota bacterium | reverse complement strand
CGTCTGGGGTTCTGCGCCGCCTGTCATGCGCCTTGGTCACGTTACGCCTCCCCGATACGAGTCACGATCTTCGTCCTAATCGGTAACTTCGCCGCCCCAAGCGTCAGCGCTTCTCGGGCCAACACTTCGGAAACCCCATCAATCTCGAACATGATTCGCCCTGGATGAACCCTGGCAACCCAGAACTCCGGGCTGCCCTTGCCAGAGCCCATGCGAACTTCCGCTGGCTTTGTGGACACTGGCACATCGGGAAAAATCCGGATCCACACCCGCCCCGCGCGTTTCATTTGGCGGGTGATCGCACGACGAGCCGCTTCGATTTGCCGTGCCGTTACCCGTTCGGGCTCAAGCGCCTTCAAGCCAAAGGCCCCGAAATTGAGCTGCGTGTTCCCCTTGGACAGGCCGTGGATCCGGCCTTTGTGTGCCTTACGGAACTTGGTGCGCTTTGGTTGCAGCATATTCCTTATCTCCCCTCAGCGCTGCGGCGCCTGTTCCGCAGCGCGCTTATCCTGCGCTAACGGGTCGTGGGCCATGATTTCGCCCTTGAAGATCCACACTTTAACACCGCAGGTGCCATACGTGGTTTTCGCTGTGGCCATGCCGAAATCTACATCTGCGCGTAAGGTGTGCAGCGGTACCCTACCTTCTCGATACCATTCAACTCGTGCGATTTCCGCGCCGCCAAGCCGCCCACCACAATTGATCCGAATTCCCTGAGCACCCAACCGCATGGCCGATTGCACGGCGCGCTTCATAGCGCGCCGGAACGCTACGCGTCGTTCAAGCTGCTGTGCGATGTTCTCGGCAACAAGCGTCGCATCAATTTCAGGTTTGCGAATCTCGACGATGTTTAGCGACACCTCTGCATCCGCCATAGCCGACAAGTCTTTCTTTAAGGCATCAATATCTTGACCCTTTTTTCCGATCACCACGCCGGGTCGCGCTGCGTAGATTGTCACACGAGGTTTCTTCGCGGGACGCTCAATAATTACCTTTGACACGCCCGCGCCGGACAAGCGCTTTCTCAGATACTCTCGCAATTTGATATCGCCGTGCAGCAAAGCTGCGTAGTCGGCTCCCGCGAACCATCGACTATCCCACGTGCGGTTGATACCGAGCCGGAGCCCAACTGGATTAACCTTGTGACCCATTACGCATTCGCCCCTTCATTCGCCACCACCGCTTCCTTCGCCTTCAACCGACCCGCCGAACGCCGTTGCGACTTCGTTTCAATATCCTTCTCAGCCACAACCACGCGAAGATGACTAAACCATTTCTCCACCCGCGCCGCCTTGCCACGACCACGCGCATGAAAGCGGCGCATCACTATCGCACGTCCGACGTCAGCTGTCGTCACAACCAACCGATCGACGTCCAACTGGTGATTATTTTCAGCGTTCGCGATCGCACTTTCTAAAACCTTCTTGACCTCTCGCGCGATCCTTCGCTTACTAAACGTCAACGTCGCAAGCGCTCGCCCAGCAGGCATGTTCCGGATAGACGCCGCCACAAGATTCAGCTTGCGAGGGCTTACACGCATGTTACGCATCACCGCTTCAGCTTCAGTCTCGGCCAACGCCCGCGGGTATCCTGCTTTACTCATCTCAGCCTCGCTTCGCCTTTTTGTCACCCGAGTGACCGGTAAAAGTCCGGGTCGGTGCAAACTCGCCAAACTTGTGGCCGACCATGTTCTCACTCACCTGAACAGGCAGAAATTTGCGCCCATTGTATACACCAAACGTCAGTCCCACGAATTGCGGGAGAATGGTCGACCGACGCGACCATATCTTGATGATGTCGTTCCGGCCCGACGCACGCGCCGCTTCGGTTTTTCCGAGCAGATAGCCGTCTACGAATGGCCCTTTCCAAACTGAGCGTGTCATTTATCAGCCCTTTCCGCCTTTACGTCCACGGATGATCAAGCCATTTGTCCGCTTGTTGGCGCGTGTCTTGTAACCTTTGGTTGGTTTTCCCCACGGCGTTACCGGATGGCGGCCGCCAGAAGTCCGCCCCTCACCTCCGCCAAGAGGATGATCAACCGGATTCATTGCCACCCCACGATTGTGCGGCCGGCGACCCAGCCAGCGCTTACGCCCCGCTTTCCCGAGCTGCTCATTTTGATGGTCTGGATTGGACACCGCCCCGATTGAAGCCATACACTCCCCACGCACAAGACGCAGCTCTCCGGACATCAATTTAACCTGAGCATAACCCTGATCTTTTCCAACAAGCTGCGCAAACGTTCCGGCCGACCGCGCTATCTTGCCCCCCGCCCCTGGTTTCATTTCGATATTATGAACAATCGTCCCAACCGGGATTGCCGCCAAAGGCATAGCGTTGCCTGGCTTAATATCGACTTTCGTACCAGACAGAACCTGATCCCCTACAGCTAAACGCTGGGGCGCAAGGATATACGCCAGTTCGCCGTCGGCATATTTAATCAGCGCCAAGAATGCCGATCGGTTCGGATCGTATTCCAGGCGCTCGACCTTCCCCACCACATCGAATTTCTGCCGCTTGAAATCAACCACTCGGTATGCGCGCTTGTGCCCACCTCCACGGAACCGGCTCGTTGTGCGACCATGATTGTTACGCCCACCTGTCGAATGTTTGCCTTCGGTTAAAGCCTTGACTGGTTTCCCTTTCCAGAGCTCGGCGCGGTCGATCAGAACCGTGCCCCGAAGGCTCGCCGTGACCGGTTTGAAATGTCTCAGTGCCATTGCCTAGATCCGCCTCATACTAACAATTGCGCGGTAAAATCAATTGATTGGCCTTCAGCCAGCGTTACCACCGCCTTCTTGACGTCGACCCGGCGACCAGGCCGCCCTTTGAATCGCTTGGTCTTTCCTTTTTGAACCAGCGTGTTTACGCTCGTCACTTTGACACCAAACAATCCTTCAACCGATGCCTTGATAATCGGCTTGCTCGCACTCGACGATACCTTAAAAACAACCTGGTTTACTTCAGAAAGCGCAGTCGATTTTTCAGTAACTACCGGCCCGCGAATAACATCAAACATGGCTTCGCGAGACAGAGCCGGTTTTGTTACTGCTGGACGTTTTACCGAAGAGTCACTCATGCCACGCTCTCCCCACGCGTTCTATCCCCGGCAAGGCGCCGCGTTAGAGCTTTAAGCCCAGCTGACGTAATTGCCAGCGTATCATGATCCACAATATCGTAGACATTGGCGCCAGCGACGGGCAAAATGTCTATCCCAACCAGATTACGACTGGCACGGGCAAAATTTTTATCCACAACAGAATCAACGAAAAGCGTCTTTCCCCAACCCAGCTTTCTCAACTTGCTGTTCAACTCTTTGGTCTTCCCAACACCCTCTACCGAGTCCAAAATAACGACCTTACCTTCAAGCGCCTTCTGCGAAAGTGCGAAAACTAACCCCAAACGCCGCACTTTTTTATTTAGCGAATAGGCATGTTCACGGACCACAGGACCATGGACTACACCCCCCGTACGAAATTGCGGCGCCCGGAGACTTCCTTGGCGAGCGTTGCCCGTCCCCTTCTGACGATACGGTTTCTTCGTCGTTCCTTGGACTTCGCCCATCCCCTTCGTCTTGTGAGTACCCGCACGGCGCTTCGCAAGCTGCCAGTGCACAACTCGAGCAATGATATCGGGACGCGGCATTGCACCAAATAGTTCCTTCGGCAACTCAGCACGCCCTGCTTTTTCGGCATCCAAAGTCATAACATCGATTTCCATGCCGCCCCCTTTAGGCCTTTATTGCCGCAGGATAGGCCGCGTCTGCGTGGCGCGGCCTTTTCATCGCATCGCGCACTAGCACGAAGCTGTTCTTTGCGCCCGGCACAGCGCCTTTAATCATGATCAGCCCACGCGGTTCATCGACCGCCACGACCTCAAGATTAAGCGTTGTAACGCGCTCGCACCCTAGATGCCCTGCCATCTTTTTATTCTTGAAGGTCTTCCCCGGGTCTTGGCGGTTGCCAGTCGATCCAAGGCTGCGATGGCTTATTGAAACACCGTGCGACGCTTCGAGCCCACGAAAGTTCCAGCGCTTCATACCGCCCGCGAATCCCTTGCCTTTGCTCACACCGGCGACGTCGACTTTCTGCCCCGCAACAAAATGCGTCGGCGAAATGGCCCGACCAACATCCAGCACGGCATCCTCAGCAACACGAAATTCTGCCAAGCCCATTGCGGGCTCTACCTTTGCGCGAGCAAAGTGCCCCCTCATCGGCTTCGTTACATTCTTGGTTTTCGCCCGACCAATGCCAAGTTGGACAGCCACGTAACCATCTGTTTCGATGCGCTTGGCTGCAACGACACGAACATCGTCCATGTGCAGTACCGTCACCGGTACATGTGTGCCGTCTTCCTTGAACAGCCGGGTCATGCCCAGTTTTTTCGCGATCACACCCGTACGCATCCCACGATTCCTAAATTCCTAAAATCCGGAGCCCAGCCCTGGACCAAACAATCAGATCTTGATCTCGACATCGACGCCCGCAGCAAGGTCGAGCTTCATCAGAGCATCCACCGTCTGTGCCGTCGGCTCGAGAATATCCAGAAGCCGTCGGTGGGTTCGGATCTCGAACTGCTCGCGACTCTTTTTGTCGACATGCGGAGAGCGGTTGACGGTAAACCGCTCTATGTGAGTTGGCAGCGGAATTGGTCCCCGCACCTGCGCGCCTGTGCGCTTCGCTGTATTTACGATCTCCTTTGTGCTGTTATCCAGCACGCGGTGATCATAAGCCTTCAGGCGAATGCGAATATTTTGACTGTCCATCGTCTTGCCTATTGACTCTTGCACAAAGCGCGCGGGCAGAAGCCCCGTTTCAACTCCATGACCACGCGTTATTTCGTGATCTTTGCAACCACGCCAGAACCTACAGTGCGACCACCCTCACGGATCGCAAAGCGGAGACCTTCATCCATCGCAATCGGCGCTATCAACTCCACCGAAACCGTCACATTATCGCCCGGCATGACCATTTCGACACCGTCAGGAAGCGTGACCACGCCCGTGACATCCGTCGTGCGGAAATAGAATTGCGGGCGGTAATTTGTGAAGAACGGCGTGTGGCGACCGCCCTCCTCCTTTGTCAAAATATAGGCCTGAGCAGAGAAATTAGTATGTGGTGTAATCGAGCCAGGCGCAGCAAGCACCTGGCCTCGCTCCACATCTTCGCGCTTGGTACCGCGGAGCAACGCGCCAATATTATCGCCCGCCTCGCCCTGATCGAGCAACTTCCGGAACATTTCCACGCCGGTGACTGTTGTCTTAACCGTAGGCTTCAGGCCAACGATCTCGACTTCGTCACCGACCTTGATCACACCGCGTTCAACACGGCCAGTAACGACCGTGCCACGACCGGAGATGGAAAACACGTCTTCCACCGGCATCAGGAATGGCTTGTCCTTTGGACGCTCGGGCTGAGGAATGTACTCGTCGACAGCCTTCATCAGCGCCAGGATCGCCTGCTCACCGATCTCGGGATTTTTGTCTTCCAGTGCGGCCATCGCAGAGCCCTTGATGATTGGAATATCATCACCGGGAAAATCATACTTGCTAAGCAGTTCCCGCACTTCCATCTCGACCAACTCAACCAGATCTGGGTCGGCGAGATCCATCTTGTTAAGAAACACAACGAGAGCCGGCACACCAACCTGCCGAGCGAGCAGAATGTGCTCGCGGGTCTGCGGCATCGGGCCATCCGCGGCGGAGACTACCAAAATCGCACCGTCCATCTGTGCCGCTCCGGTAATCATATTCTTGACGTAATCCGCATGCCCCGGGCAGTCGACATGGGCGTAGTGGCGTTTTGCGGTTTCATATTCCACGTGCGCAGTCGCGATAGTAATGCCGCGAGCACGTTCCTCGGGAGCCTTGTCAATCTGATCGTAGGCCGTAAAGGTCGCCCCACCAGTCTTGGCGAGAACCTTCGTGATCGCAGCCGTCAGCGATGTCTTTCCATGATCGACGTGACCGATCGTGCCGATGTTGCAGTGCGGTTTGTTCCGCTCAAATTTAGCCTTGGCCATCTTCGGTGTCTCCGTAACGTGTCTCTGGCCGCATCATGTCGATGCGGGATGGTGTTGAAGTGGTTTGACTTAGCCCTTGCCTACCAGCGGTAATGGCTGAAAGCTTTATTGGCGTCGGCCATCCGATGGGTATCCTCGCGCTTTTTCACGGCAGCACCCCGGTTATTTACCGCGTCGAGAAGCTCGTTCGACAAGCGATCTTCCATTGTGTGTTCATTGCGCTTACGCGCCGCCTCAATTAACCAGCGGATTGCGAGCGCCTGCCGCCGGTCAGTCCGCACCTCGACTGGAACCTGATAGGTTGCACCTCCGACCCGGCGGGACCGCACCTCGATGGCAGGCTTCACATTGTCGAGAGCTTCATGAAACAATCGCACAGGATCAGCGCTCGTTCCACCTCGGCGCTTTAGATTGTCAAGCGCACCATAGACGATGGACTCGGCAACCGATTTCTTGCCATCATACATGAGGACGTTCATGAAACGGCTGATCACGGTGTCACCGAATTTTGGGTCCGGCAGAACCTCACGCTTGATAGCGGAATGGCGTCGACTCACTGGCAATCTCCTTATTTGGGCCGCTTCGCGCCGTACAAGGACCTACGCTGACGACGCTTAGCAATGCCCTGAGTATCGAGGACACCTCGCAAAATATGATAGCGGACCCCAGGCAAATCCTTCACGCGACCGCCGCGGATCAGAACTACCGAATGCTCCTGCAGATTGTGGCCCTCGCCCGGAATATAGCTCACAACTTCGTATCCGTTGGTCAGTCGCACCTTCGCCACTTTGCGGAGCGCTGAATTCGGCTTCTTTGGCGTCACTGTATATACGCGTGTGCAAACCCCACGCTTCTGTGGACAACCTTGCAGTGCCGGCACCTTGTTGCGCTTGGCCCGAACCTCACGCCCTTTGGCGATCATCTGGTTAATCGTCGGCATCTTCAATCCCTTTTCCGCACACGGAGTAGTGTTTATGCCAGCCGCTCACACCAAACACCGCAGGGCGGAGTTTATCCCCCGCCTGCGGAAACCCAAACCTGCGACCTAAGCCGGGCCATAACAGCCGGCGGCGCCACAAGCCGAGAATGAGTGAACAGCGCGACCGACAAAACGCAACCCCGCTGAGAGCGGAACCCTTAAGAGCAGGGCGCTCCCAAGTCAAGCGCCGGCATTGAAACGGTGGCATTGAAATAAAGCGAAACATAGAAAAAGGCCGGAGATTCGCTTTCTCCGGCCTTAATCAAAGCGACCCAGCTATGCGTCTCGATTACTCGGCGGCGTCACGTCGTGATGGCAAGGCTGGCCTTGCTTCCGTAAGCCTGGTCTTATCGCGTCCAGCTGCGATCGCTCGCAGCCGCGTCATCACACTGCCTGTTCCCGCCGGGATCAGACGGCCTACGATAACATTCTCCTTCAGGCCTGTCAGATGATCGATCTTTCCTGCCGTCGCCGCTTCCGTAAGAACACGAGTGGTCTCTTGGAACGAGGCAGCTGAAATGAAGCTTTGCGTTTGCAAGCTCGCCTTCGTGATACCTTGCAGAACAGGAAGGCCCGATGCAGGCCGTTCGTCAGCAGTAATTCTTGCTTCGTTCTCCGCATCGAACTCTAGCCGATCAACGAGTTCTCCGACCAAGAACGTTGTGTCTCCAGGTTCCGTGATTTCAATCTTCTGCAGCATCTGTCGAACCACTACCTCGATATGCTTGTCGTTGATTTTGACGCCCTGTAGTCGGTAGACCTCCTGAATTTCGTTAATCAAATATTCTGACAAGGCTTCCACGCCGAGTACGCGCAAAATATCATGGGGAACACGTGGACCATCGACCAGCGGGTCGCCACGGCGAACATAATCGCCTTCCTGCACGGAAACATGCTTGCCCTTTGGCACGAGATACTCGGTCTGTTCACCTGTCTCGTCGTTCTTGACGATCAGCCGGCGCTTCGCCTTATAGTCCTTACCGATCTCTACACGGCCGTCCGTCTCTGCGATGATAGCATGGTCCTTCGGCCGACGCGCCTCAAACAATTCGGCCACCCGAGGCAGGCCACCGGTGATATCGCGCGTTTTCCCCCCTTCTCGAGGGATCCTCGCCAATACGTCGCCAGCATGCACCGATGCCCCATTCTCAATCGACAGGATCGAATCCGGGCTAAGAAAGTACCTCGCTTCCGCACCGTTAGCTAGGCGGATAATTTCCCCCTTGTCATCCTTCAGAAGCAAACGGGGGCGAAGATCCGCGCTTTTCGCAGACTGCTTGTAGTCAACAACGATCTTCGAGGTTAAACCCGTAACCTCGTCAACCCGCTCAATCAGGGTCACACCATCAAGAAGGTCTGCGTATTCGATCACGCCCGCACGCTCCGTAATGATCGGAAGGGTATAAGGATCCCACTCCGCAAGTTTGTCCCCCCGCGCGACCAATTGGCCTTCGTCCGTTAACAATCGGGCGCCGTACGGCACACGGAAACGCGCGCGTTCCCTACCGCCAGCATCAATGATAGCAATTTCGCAATTGCGACTCATCACAATCGGCAGACCGGCTGAATTCGAAACAATATTACGGTTCTTTACCGTAACAGTTCCTTCGTGGCTCGCCTCAACGTGAGATTGCTCTGCACCTCGCTGCGCAGCGCCACCAATGTGGAAGGTACGCATCGTTAGCTGCGTTCCAGGCTCACCAATCGATTGAGCAGCAATGACGCCCACAGCTTCGCCAATGTTGACCGGGGTCCCGCGCGCCAAATCACGCCCATAGCATTTGGCACACACGCCGATCTTCGCCTCGCATGTTAATACCGAACGGATCTTTACGCTTTCAACCCCCGTCTTCTCTATTTGATCCGCCTCTATCTCCTCGATTAACACTCCAGCTGGCACGATGACAGCGCCATCTGTCGGATCAAGCACATCTTCCGCTGCCGTACGACCAAGCACGCGTTCGGCGAGCGGCGCAATCACCTCGCCACCATCCATCACTGAGCGTGCAGTCAACCCGCGACCTGTGCCACAATCTTCGCTGACAACAATACAATCCTGCGCAACGTCCACAAGGCGTCTTGTCAAATAGCCAGAGTTGGCGGTTTTTAACGCAGTATCCGCCAACCCTTTTCGGGCACCATGGGTAGAGTTAAAATATTCAGCAACCGTCAAACCCTCTTTGAAGTTTGACAATATTGGCTGCTCAATAATCTCACCAGACGGTTTTGCCATCAGGCCGCGCATACCAGCGAGCTGACGCATCTGGGCCGGCGATCCACGAGCGCCGGAATGACTCATCATCCAAACGGAATTAGTCGGCTTTTTTGGATCTTGATGCGAAATTTCCCGCATCATCGCCGCGGCCACGGCATCATTGCAACGCGACCATGCGTCAATCACCTTGTTGTACCGCTCGCCAGCAGTGATTAAACCATCATGATACTGGGTCTCGAACTCCTTGACTTCAGCTTGGGTTTTGGCAAGCAATGCATACTTCTCTGGCGGAATCACCATGTCGTCTTTGCCGAACGAAATTCCCGCCTTTGCCGCCTGGGCAAAACCCAAACCCATTAGCCGATCACAAAAAATCACAGCTTCCTTTTGGCCACAATGACGATATACAGCATCAATGACATCCGAAATATGCTTCTTCGTCAATTGCTTATTAACCAGAGAAAAGGGAAGATCTTTGTGTTTAGGTAAAAGCTGACCGATCAGCGCTCGGCCAGGTGTAGTTATAACACGCTCACGTTCATCCTCGCCCGTCGGAAGAACACGTGTCATCCGCGCAGAGATCTTGTCATGGAGATGAATATTGCCGAGCGACAGCGCGTGCTCAATTTCAGTTCCGCTCGCGAATGCCCGTGCATCCTTGTCTTCGCGAAGCGTAAAAAGCGGCGTCTCCATTGAGAGATAATAAAGCCCGAGGACAATATCCTGACTCGGAACGATAATCGGCTTCCCGTTGGCCGGGTTAAGGATGTTGTTTGTGCTCATCATCAGAACACGCGCTTCGAGCTGAGCTTCGATTGATAGCGGAACATGCACCGCCATTTGGTCACCGTCGAAATCGGCATTAAAAGCCGTGCATACCAATGGATGAAGCTGAATTGCCTTGCCTTCGATCAGAATTGGTTCGAATGCTTGGATCCCAAGCCGGTGCAATGTCGGCGCGCGGTTAAGCAGCACCGGATGCTCACGGATCACCTCTTCAAGGATGTCCCATACCTCCGGGCGCTCTTTTTCAACCATTCGCTTTGCTGCCTTGATGGTGGTCGCAAGGCCGTATTTCTCCAGCTTCGCGTATATAAACGGCTTAAATAGTTCGAGCGCCATCTTTTTCGGCAAACCGCATTGGTGCAGTTTCAACTCGGGGCCGACAACAATGACTGAGCGGCCGGAGTAGTCAACGCGCTTACCCAGAAGATTCTGGCGGAAGCGCCCTTGCTTACCCTTCAGCATATCAGACAACGATTTTAGCGGTCGCTTATTGGTGCCAGTAATCGCTCGACCGCGACGGCCATTGTCAAACAACGCATCGACCGATTCCTGTAGCATACGCTTCTCATTGCGGACAATGATGTCCGGCGCCCGCAACTCGATCAGTCGCTTCAATCGGTTGTTACGGTTTATGACACGCCGATAGAGATCGTTCAGGTCGGACGTAGCAAACCGACCGCCATCGAGCGGAACCAGCGGCCGCAATTCCGGTGGAATCACCGGAACGACATCCAGAATCATCCACTCCGGCCGCGTTCCGGAAGCAATAAAACTCTCGACCAACTTCAGACGCTTGACAAGCTTCTTGCGTTTTGCCTCTGAGGTTGCCTCCTTGAGTTCTGCACGCATCGTTGTGCGCTCAGTGTCGAGATCAATCTGCGCCAGAATCGATTTAACGGATTCTGCGCCGATGCCTGCCTTGAATGCATCATCACCGAACTCGTCCTGCTTTGCGTAGAGTTCATCTTCGGTAAGCAGCTGAAAGCGCTTTAGATCCGTCGTATAGGGATCGAGCACGATGTAGTTCTCGAAATAAAGAACCTTCTCCAGTTCTTTGAGTGTCATTTCGACCATCGTCGCGATACGGCTGGGCAGAGATTTGAGAAACCAGATGTGCGCCACCGGAGCGGCCAGCTCGATGTGCCCCATCCGCTCGC
>JAJZCS010000305.1 GCA_021829055.1 Pseudomonadota bacterium | reverse complement strand
AACCCGGACTACTATTGCGCGACCGTTGACCAAATCGGTTAGTCGTACAAGCGATGGTAGGGGGAGGACGGGATTTTCGGCCGTCAGCGCGGACTGGGAAAATATCTCTCCATCTGTTGTCGTTGCCTCGTGGCCCTGAGGGATAATGATCCCCAAGCCGGTTTTATTATAGGAATCGAAATTACGAGGATAATGCCACATACCACCCGACTGGTATGGTGGACCTATGACCACCTGAATCGCAGCTGGGGCTGTATTGGCGTTGCCGCGGCCGAGCCAAGCGCAACCACCGACCAAAAGGCTCGGAAGAAGCATAAAAGTAACCGCGCTGGCCTGTCGTATCATCCCTCGATAGACTGGCCTAAATCGCCGACGGCAAGAGCGTAAAGGTCTGAGGCATTGTATCTGCGGATCACCCTAAAATTGGCATAGACGAGAAATGCTGCTCCATTCCGGCCATCCGGCAGCAAGAGCGATGCCTTTGTATCCCCTGGTAATCTTACGGCGCTTGGGAGGCGCTGTACGCCCAGTGCTTGCCACTGGCGAAGTGACAAGAAGCGGTTTTCCCCTGCCACGCGATCGTCAAATCCGTCCGGCAGAAGGACCTGCTCGCTTGAGGGCAATCCAGCCTGCCAGCCTGCCTTATGGAGGTAATTGGCAATTGATGCGAGGCTATCGGGGATTGATGTCCATATATTCGGCCGTCCACGGCCCGAAAAATCAACGGCCGTATCAAGGTATACACTGGGCATAAATTGGGGTTGCCCCATTGCTCCAGCCCACGAGCCGAGCAACATCGAAAGCGGCGCATCTCCGCGAGCCGCAATACGCATGGCGGCGATTACCTCGCTGGTAAAATACTCACTGTTGTCGAACCACGCGAGTGTCACGAGCGCGGCAACCACGTGGAAGCTACCTTGGATTCTGCCGAAGTTACTTTCGATGCCCCATATACCCATAATCGGTGCAGCTTGGACGCCGAAACGGCGTGTAACCGCGGCTATCAGATCCGCATTTTCCGCTAGTTCCTGTTGGCCGGTCGCGATGCGCACCGGCGTTACCGTTAGTGTACGGTATTGCCTCCAAGTGAGCGTGAACTCCGGCTGGTGTTGATCCAGTTTGATGACGGCCTGGTTCGGGGTCATATCGGCAAGTGCGGCGTCGGCGATGCGGGACGGGATGCCGTCTTGTCGTGCGCGGCGGTGCAGCGTCCCCACAAATTTCTCGAAATTTGACGCGCTGGCTTGCTGCATGGTTGCGGTAGCCAGCAGAGGTAGTGAGGCTATGATGGTTCGACGGCGCATATGAGTCTTCTGCCATGGCACGCCCGGAGACGGAAGATCAACGTCAATGGTCTTTAATGGCAGCTAAAAGAATTTCCGGACGGGCTTGGAACCACGTTATGCGACAGCGACAAGGGAAGCGTGGTCATCAACCTGCACTCCAACCGAGTATCCAGCCAACATTCATGTTTCGCTGAAACACGAAAGCGCGGTCGATACCTAAGTCGACCAGACATCGGCAGGGCTTTCCGCCTTTACGAGATCACAAAGCTTTTCGAGAACCTCAGGTTCTTGTGCCCCGGCGATGGCTCTGCTTTGATCGATGACGAAACACGGCACGCCATTGATTCCAAGCCGGTGGGCCTGAAGGTTATCTGAGTGGACGCATTCAATAGCTTCATCGCTCGCAAGAAATTCGCTCACTGTCCGACGATCAAGGCCAGTCTGTGCGGCGAGAGACACCAGAACTTCGTGTTTTCCAATATCGGCACCATCATGAAAATAGGCTCGGAATATTGACAGCACGAGAGCTTCGGCAACTGCGCTCGATTCGGCGAAGCGGATTAGGCGATGAGCATCAATGCTACTTGGCGTTCGTCTGATCCGGTCGAATTCGAATTGAAGTCCGTCAGCGGCTCCCACATCACGGATTGCCTTGAACAGGCGCCGAGCCCGATCTTCGCCACCAAATTTGCGGAGGGCATAATCCATCCGGCTCATTCCGCCACGAGGCATGTCCGGGTTGAGCAGAAAAGGCCACCACACCAGCTGGATGGCCAAATCGGGCCTGCGCATTTGCAGCAGGCTCAGTCGGTGTACTCCCAGATAGCACCATGGACAGACGAAGTCGAAGATGACTTCGACGATCAATCGCGCCTGTCTTGGTGCAACCACGTTCATTGGATCGCAATCTAGTCGATCAGATGCGATCGGCAATGCTTGATGCCTTGTGGTCCTATCAATTTTTAGATGTGGGCACGATCGAGTTATGCTGTTCCAAATAATAATGGAACGTTCCAATGGTGGCGATCTGCTGGAGGTGGGGCATGAGTTACAGCATTGAGTTACGTGAGTGCGCTGTCGGCTATGTGCGTGGAGGCGGCGGGTTGGCGGAAGCGGCGCGATTGTTCTGGGTCAGCCGGACGATCCTTTATCGCTGGCTTGGTGCGCCGGATTTGCACCCGAAACCTGCCAAAGAGCGCCGGCGGAAGTTGGATAAGGGGGCCC
>JAJZCS010000304.1 GCA_021829055.1 Pseudomonadota bacterium | reverse complement strand
AAACGACGCTGGAACAAGCGAACTACGCTGTCAAAACAGCGGTCATCATGATTCGTTTGAACGTCGACGTCGACACGGCCAATCGGCGCCTCGCCCAAGCAGGCGGCCGCCTGCGCAACGCTTTAGCCTAGTTTTTAACAGGCGACAGACTAACCGGCATCTCGATGTCGATTTCCAGTGTCGATACAGAACCGCCCCGATCAAGCTTCACGTTCACCTTGTCTCGATCGATCGCTATGTGCCGAGCGATCACGGCGAGGATTTCCTCTTGCAGCACAGCCGCAAGATCCGACCGCCCATTCAATGCTCGCTCATGGGCCAACAATAACTGTAGCCGCTCGCGTGCTATTGGGGCCGAACGCGGGCGGGAAAAAAAATTAAAGATGCTCATGCGACCTTCCGCCCGAACAACCTGCTCATTAGCCCTTTCCTCTCGACCGGGATCGAGACGTCGATAGCCTCGCCAAGCAGCCGCCGCGCTGCCTCCGAATACGCTCGCGCAGGTGCCGATGACGGATTGTGTAGCGTAACGGGACAACCAACATTTGAAGCTCGCAAAACGTCCTCGCTGTCAGGAATGATTCCCAGCAATGGAATCGCAAGAATTTCGAGCACATCATCAACTTTTAGCATTTCACCACGCGTCGCCCGTCCGGTATCGTAGCGCGTCAACAATAAATGCTTGTCAATCCTCTCGCCAGCCTCAGCCCGCGCTGTTTTCGAGTCCAGCATACCAATGATTCGGTCCGAATCCCGGACCGAAGAGACTTCAGGATTGGTCACGACGATTGCAACGTCAGCGTGACGCATTGCCAAAGTTGCTCCCCGTTCTATCCCTGCCGGGCTATCGCAGACAACCCAATCAAATTTGTCACGCAGATCGCCGACGACTCGTTCCACGCCTTCGGGCGTCAACGCGTCCTTGTCCCTCGTCTGCGATGCAGGCAGCAATGACAGCGTGTCGACACGTTTGTCCCGGATCAGGGCCTGCGCCAGTTTTGCGTCTCCCTGTACAACGTTCACCAGATCATAAACGACACGGCGCTCTGCCCCCATAATCAGATCGAGATTGCGTAACCCTACGTCGAAATCAACCACCACGACGTTCTGCCCCGCCTGCGCAAGCGCCGCACCAATCGCAGCAGTTGAGGTCGTCTTACCGACGCCGCCTTTTCCCGAGGTCACCACCAGAACTTTCGCCATCCCTCTCCGCTCCTTTAATCCAGCGCCGAAATACGCAGCGATTCGCCGTCAAGTCGAGCCTGTACGGCGTGTCCATGCAGCCCTTCGCCCCAATGCTCCGCCGTCCGATAAAGGCCATCGATCGCAAGCAATTCGGCAAACAGCCGGCGGGCGAAGATACGCGCCGAATTGCCGCCCTGAACTCCCGCTACCGCACGACCACGCAGTGCGCCGTAGACATGGATGGAACCACCCGCGATCACCTCGGCACCCGAAGCTACCGCTCCCATCACGACCACATCGCCCATCTCTGAGACGATCGATTGTCCTGACCGGACCGATCGATCCACAATTAACGTCGGCACCGCCGGTGCTCCACGCTCAGACTCTGGTTCCGGATCTTCCTTTGCTGCCTCTTCCGCTTGATCGTCTGGAAGTGCAACTAACCGATCCCTGCTGGAGGGACCCAATATCCACGCGTCCCTCCACCGGGATTCCCTCAAGGCTTCGCGCGGCACCCCTTCGACCCCAATAATTTTGAGCCCGCGCGATGCCAGATCGTCAAGCATTTCCGCCGGCGCAGGCATCTCCGAACCACCCGCAAGAAAATTGATGACCACTGGGCGATCAGCAAAAAAAGCACGCGAGCGCGCAATTTGTTCATCAAGTGCTGCAAGCCACGCATCAAGAGGCGATTCAGGCGCAACCACGAGCGCCATCAACGAACGGCCTCGCACACGAATCGACGGCAATGAGACAAGCCCGGGTACCACATTAAGTCCGTAGCGATCTGTACCCCCTCGCGTCAATAACGGGCCCGCATCTCACCCAGACGTTCCCCGTTTGGTCTTAGATTCCAGAGAGTTGTCGATCACCCCGGTGGGCGACCGACTTATGCCAAGCCCTAGCGAATCGGCGCGGGATCCACGTTTCCACCCATGCTGCGCATGCTTTTCCCGATTAACCCACTGGCTTCAGCACGATTTCGGCTTACCTTGATTGACTCTGCAACGGCGGTGGCAGCAGCCAGCGCCTGTCGCCCTGCAGCGGCATCGACCAGCACGGGCGCATGATCGAGGCACGACGCATAGAATGCCGCATGCTCAGCCGCGAGTGCGTCATGATCCTGCCAACTCGCATGTTCCATCCCGAAGTCCCCGATTCCGGGCAGGGCTACACCCCTGCCACGTCCAACCAAGCTTAGCTTGCGCTCCGAAAAATCTACATTCAGATAACCTGCCTCAGAAAAAATCCGCATCTTTCTTTCCGTCTTCAATGAAATCCTACTGGCGGTGATCGTCGCGACACAACCGTCCACGAACCGTACCCGG
>JAJZCS010000040.1 GCA_021829055.1 Pseudomonadota bacterium | reverse complement strand
CCAGTGTCTCGACTTCGCATTCGATTTTGACCAGGTGGCCAGTGGCTTGCTTTGCACGGCGCACTGCCACGCCGACCCCTCCGGCGATTGCAATGTGGTTGTCTTTAATCAATACAGCATCATCGAGACCGAAACGGTGGCTTACGCCGCCGCCGGTCCGAACAGCATATTTCTGGAGTGTACGCAGGCCGGGAACGGTTTTCCGCGTGCAAGTTAGCTTGGCTTTCGTATGCGAGATCGCCCTCACGATTCCGGCGGTGGCGGATGCAACTCCTGAAAGTTGGGCAACGAAGTTGAGCGCGACACGTTCAGCAGACAGGATCGAACGCGCGGGGCCGGAGCAGGTGGCGATAACCTCGCCGGCGCCGACGCGATTTCCATCCGGCACAACAATACGGAAATCGAGCTTGGGATTCAGAAGCGAGAACGCGAGGCGTGCGCAGTCAAGCCCCGCGATTATGCCGGGTTCACGTACCGCAAATGCGACGCGCGCGGTGGCATCAGCGGGAATCACGGCATCGGTGGTAATGTCGCCGGCCCTGCCGAGGTCTTCGGCAAGTGCCGCGCGGACAATTGGCTCAAGCAGAAGATCGGGAGGCGAAGGTGAAATCATGCGGCAATCCCAAGGGCACGGATTGAATGAGCGCGGGCTAGGGCGGCGCTCATTGTAAGGAAGGAGGGTTTGGCTACGGCGTCACGATCCGGGAAATCAAGGCGTGTATGAGCACCGCGACTTTCTTCGCGATCATGGGCAGCAACGGCGATCATTAATGCGATCAAGGCACTATCATTCGTTGGTGCGCGAGGAACAAGATCTGCGATTAATGATGCCAAACCATCCTGCTTGCGCTGGACGAAAAGATGCCGGTCCATAAGGTGGCGCACGAAGTCCGTGTCTGGAACACAAACCGTGCATCGACTGCCGGCCACCGAACTCCGGCTTTCGGCATCGCGGAGCATGGATCCACAATCGTGACCGGTCTGGAATGCCTCAAGGAGAGAATTGCTCGCCAGCCGATTGGCGCCGTGCAGGCCAGTGCAGGCAGCTTCTCCGGCGGCGAACAAACCCTCGACAGTACTGCGCCCAGCGACGTCCACGGCGATTCCACCCATGTGATAATGCGCGACGGGTGTGACCGGGATTGGTGTTATCGCAGGCTCGATACCGGCCGCTTGACACACAGCATGGATCGAGGGGAAACGGCCTGCGAAGTATGAACCGATTGATCGGGCGTCTAGAAACACCTGATGTCCCTCGTCAAGATGACGTTGAATCGCGCGTGCCACGATGTCCCGTGGCGCCAGTTCATTGGTGAAACGCCTGCCTCTCTCATCGATCAGTTTTGCTCCCTCCCCACGAACCGCTTCGGAAATCAAGGGTAACGGTGATATGCGCGCGTCGAGTCCAGTTGGATGGAACTGAACAAATTCAAGATCCCGCATCTCGGCGCCTGCGCGCGCCGCCAGGGCAAGGCCTGATCCTGTCGCCCCCTGGGGCGCGCTGCTTGAGCGATAGAGGCCCGCGGCACCGCCCGTCGCAATCAGGACGGCTCCTGTCCGAAGCAAATATCTCGCCCTGCCTTGTTCGACCCAGACCCCGGCTATTGCCCCGGCATGCGTTGATAAGGCAACTGCACGTGTTCGTTCCATAACGGTGACGTGTGGAGCATGACGCATAGCTTGAGCCATGGCGTGGGTGATGGATGCACCGGTATGGTCGCGAACGTGGGCAATGCGTCTCCGTGAATGGGCGGCCTCAAGACCCAACGTAAACGCGCCGTTCGAATCCCGGTCGAAACGGGCACCGTAGTCCTCGAGTTGGGCTATGACTGCCGGTCCTTTAGAGATAATGCGCGCGACAGCATCCTTGTCGCACAAGCCGTCACCAGCTGCGATCGTGTCCTGGATATGGAGCGAGACATTGTCGTCATCGCCGATTGCGGCTGCGATGCCACCCTGTGACCAAAGGCTCGCGGCACCATCGCTAAGAGTGCCCGCGGTAAGCAATACCACAGGCCTCGGAGCGGCCGAAAGCGCTGCGGCGAGTCCGGCAAGGCCGGCGCCAATGATTACAGGCCGGTCAAAAAGTTCGGTCAACTTCATGGGATGGCGAGCATCCGCTCGACCGAAATTCGTGCACGCGAGGCGATTACAGGTTCAATTATAACCTCTTTACCCATCGTTTCCAAGGAAAGGCGAATATTGCCGAGAGTGATCCGCTTCATGTGGGGGCACAGATTACAAGGCTTCACAAATTCCGTTTCCGGGACCTCTGCGGCGACGTTATCGCTCATCGAGCATTCTGTAATCAGGGCGACACGCGTTGGACGATGTTTGCGGATAAAATCCGCCATAGCGGCTGTTGAGCCGGAGAAATCGGCAACTTCGACGACGTCTTCAGGACATTCGGGATGGGCGAGCACGGTGACGTTCTCGTATTGCGCGCGGACATGTGCGATGTCCGCTGCCGCAAAGCGTTGGTGGACTTCGCAGGCGCCGTCCCAGGCAATGATATTTATACTGGTGGTGCGCGCCGTATTGGCGGCGAGATAACGGTCAGGAAGCATGATGACCGTGTCGGTGCCGGCCTCGTGGGCCGCAAACTCGACGACGCGTTTTGCATTTGCAGACGTGCAGCAATACTCGACTTCTGCCTTCACGGCCGCAGAGGTGTTGACATACGCGATTATGGGCAATCCTGGATGACGTCGTCGTAAATTTCGGACATCCGTCGCCGTGATGCTTTCAGCGAGTGAGCAACCGGCACGGGAGTCGGGGATCAGCACTGTTTTGTCGGGGTTCAGAAGTTTGGCGGTTTCGGCCATGAAATGAACGCCCGCCACGACGATGACTGAAGCGTCCACGTTCATCGCCTCTCGTGCGAGAACGAGTGAATCGCCAACGATGTCCGCAACACCGTAATAGATCTCTGGTGTCTGGTAGTTATGGGCAAGAATGATTGCATTCCGCTCCTGCTTTAACCGCCTGACGGCGGCGATGTCGTCCTGCATTAGCGCCAATTCTGCCGGCAGCATTCGTTGGGAAATGCTCGCGTAGGCGCGGTCAGCGAAGCTGTAATTGTTGGCGCATGTATTCGAACTCTGCATTTGAGACTCCATTATACTCATAATGAGTATAAATGAGATTAAAAAAACGGCGCTGACCTCACATCGTTCGTATTTAGCGCCTTTCTACTTGTAATACTAAGTATGAGTATAAGCCTGTCAAGGCCGGGCGATTGGTAATCGGGTTCCGGCGATTGCGCGTTCGGCCAGCAGCGCAGCGCGGAAGCGGAAGAGTTTAGCGGGCCGACCTACGCCAGGTGCATAGTGAGCTGTTTCTTCCAGAAGATTCTGGCTCGCGAGCAGTCTGCGGAAGTTTGATTTGTGAAGTCGTTGCCCCGCCAATGCCTCAACGCAGCGCTGCAGTTCCAGAAGGGAAAAGCTTTCCGGCATCAATTCATAGACGATTGCACGATATTTAATTTTCGCGCGTAAACGGCTCAGGGCCGTGGCCAAGATCCGGCGATGATCGGCGTGCATCATGGCGCCGGGTATAAATTCGCCATTATTGGATTGTCCATCCCGCGCAGCCTCACGCACCAGACCCATCTCATAGAGCAACTCATAGCGGGACAGTGCAAGGTCTTCATTCCATGGCGAACCGTCAAGACCAAAACAGGCATTCACACGAGCGGCGCGTTCAGCGCTTGTGCCGACCCACCGGCCCATTTCGGCGCGGATCGTGCGCTCGATCAGTGTTGGGTCCGATCTGCGATCTTCCCACGGGAAATAGCGGTAGATATTCTGCCACGAAACGGTGTCGCCACCGGATGCAATTTCGCGGGTCAAGCCGAGGTATGAAATCGAGATACTACGCTCTGCCTGATCGCCCGCGACGGTTGCTCCCCGGGTTGGGTCGGCAAACGTATACAACTGCTCGATATAACCAAGCGGATGATGAGTCTGCCTCTCGACCCAGGCTCTGACACCTGCCTGTAGTGATCGATGGGTTAGCTCGAGTGGCCCAGCAGGGAACGCGCTACCATCGGCCAGCGTGAGCACGCGCGGCACTGATCCCGTAACCGCAACGAGGACTGCAATCAGTTCGGCGTGGATGGTCTGTATGACAGTTTTCATAACGGAACCGGAATCACGTTTTGCATTATCGTATGACATGTGGTCGTGCCGGCCAAGCCATTTGGAGACTTTTGGGCGGTTGCCTAACTGCCTTTCCGGGCACTTAATCGCCGATCGCGCGCCCCATGGACAGTGGTTGTGATAGCGGCGATGATGCAAACATGATGTTCGATTTTGCCGATCTGGAACCGCTTGATCAGTATAAGCTGCTGGCATCTACAATCGTTCCCCGACCAATTGCCTGGGTGGTTACCCTGAGCCCGGATGGCTCCCCGAACGCTGCGCCTTTCTCATTTTTCAACGCGTTCGGCGCAGGGCCGCCGATTATTTGCATCGGCATTGCTTCCCGCGCGGCCGGCGATCCCAAGGACACCGGTGAAAATATTCGTCGAACCGGTGAATTTGTGGTTAATCTCGTTGGCCACGCCAACGCTATGGCAATGAACGTCACGGCAATCGAGTTTGGCCCGCAGGTCAACGAGCTTGCCGAGGCAAAATTGAGTACTATCGCTTCGGCGAAGATCGGCCCTCCCCGTATCGCCGAAAGCCCTGCGGCGATGGAATGTCGTCTCCACTCAGTTCTGGAGTTCGCGGAAGACCGTCTTCTCGTGGTCGGTGAAGTTCTTGCGCTGCATGTTCGTGACGATGCGGTTCTTGACGCCAAGCGCTGCCAAATTGATACCCCCAAGCTTGACCTGATTGGTCGCATGCACGGCCGGGGCTGGTACGTACGGGCCAATGAGGGATTCGATTTGCCCCAAATTCAGGTTGAGGATTGGTTTCATTCGTGATGGTTCCACTCGCACTGACAATGGGAGACCCGGCGGGTATTGGAGGCGAAATTACTGCCGCCGCTTGGGAGGAGTTACGTGGTACCGGCCCGGCTTTCTGCCTCTTGGGTGACCCCGATTGGATTTCCAAATTCTGCCCTTCCGTTGAAACAATCGACCGGCCAGCTCAAGCCAATGCGGTCTTCCACAAAGCGCTGCCAGTGATTTCTGTTCCGTTATCGGAACGTGTCCATCTCGGCGTACCGGACGTACGGAATGCACCTGCCGTCATTCGATCAATTGAACAGTCGGTGGAACTGGCACTTCTTGACGAGGTAGGAGGCGTGGTAACTAACCCTGTTTCCAAATCTGTTCTTTACCAGGCGGGTTTCAGGCACCCTGGTCATACGGAATTCATCGCGGCCTTGGCTGATTGCACGAATCCGGTGATGATGCTGCTGGGACCTGAACTTCGCGTGGTGCCGGTAACCGTCCACGTCTCCCTTCGCCAGGCGATAGCGAGTCTTTCTACCGAGGCAATTATAGGCGCAGGTTTGGTTGCTGCCCGCTCGCTGAGGCGTGATTTCGGAATTCACGCGCCTCGCATCGCCGTAGCGGGCTTGAATCCTCATGCCGGTGAAGCCGGGTCGCTTGGCGACGAGGAAGAATGGATAGTAACGCCCGCGGTAAACGGCTTGCGTGCAATGGGGATTGACGCTTGCGGGCCACTACCTGCCGACACAATGTTTACCGCGGCCTCACGTGCAACGTACGATGTCGCGTTGTGCATGTATCACGATCAGGCCTTAATCCCGCTGAAGACAATTGACGTGGAAAATAGTGTCAACATCACCCTCGGCCTTCCGATAGTTCGTACTTCTCCTGATCATGGCACTGCTTTTGATATTGCTGGGTCGGGTTGCGCCATGCCCGGGAGTTTGATCGCCGCCATTCGCTTGGCCGGCATGCTTCGGGAGCGGCGTAAGTGAGCTTCGTCAGGCTCGGGGTCAATGTCGACCATGTTGCATCCATACGGAATCTGCGTGGAGGAACGCATCCCGACCCGATTAAGGCAGCGCAGCTGGCAATCGAAGCGGGTGCGGACGTCATTACTATGCACCTGCGCGAAGACCGTCGGCACATTAGTGAAGACGATATTAAACGAGCCCGTAGCCTGCCGGTGCCGCTGAACATGGAAATGGCGCCGACGGAGGAGATGAACGACCTTGCCTGCATGATCCGCCCCTATGCCTGCTGCCTCGTGCCAGAGCGTCGCGCAGAGCTGACCACCGAAGGTGGGCTTGACGTCGTCGGGCGATTGGCAGTGCTGCAGCCCATGATCGATCGGCTGCAGGGGGTGGGTATTCGCGTGGCGGTCTTTGTGGATCCAGAGCTGCATCAGATTGAGTCTGCAGTGTCGCTAGGCGTTCCCGCCGTGGAACTTCACACCGGCGCTTACGCCGGCGGCAACGACGGCGAGCTTGATCGCCTCCGTGCTGCGGCGGGTCGGGCGCATGATTTAGGGGTTGAGGTGCATGCCGGGCATGGCCTCAATTTCGCCAACGTCGGGTCGATTGCGGCGATCCCCCAGCTTCGCGAGTTAAATATTGGCCATTTTTTAGTGGGCGAAGCAATGTTTATAGGCCTTGCCGACGCCGTCCGCAGAATGCGCTCGTTAATCGAGGCGGCGCGCCGAAGTCTGAGTGTCCTCTGAGCTGCCTGTGGTCGCCAAGCGTTGGACCCTCGCAAGACGAGAAAGGCACCAAAAGCGCGCATGATAACAGGAAGGTGCCTTTCCGCAAAAAAAGCAATAAACCTTGGAAGAATGTTAAAGCAATTAGGGTGGCGTCGTTGCAAACCATCGTGATTCACGTCATCCGACTTGCCATCGGTATCAGGCCCGGCCAAAACCCGGAACATGCTTCGACGGATGAACCCGACTTGGCTTGACCGATATATCTTTCATCAGCTCGTGGTCGGCACCGCGCTGGTGACGAGCGGCTTGGTGGTGCTGGTCTGGATGACACAATCTTTGCGGTTCGTGCAGTTGATGATCCAGCACAGCCTGTCGCCGATCGTATTCTTTCATCTGACCGGGCTCCTGCTGCCAAGCTTTATTGCTGTCGTTCTGCCGATTACGTGCTTCATCATCATCCTCTTCGTGTACTCGCGGCTTTCAGCTGATCGGGAACTTACTGTGATGCGGGCTGCCGGTTGTTCGGATTTAATGATCGCCCGGCCTGCCGTTGCGCTGGCATTTCTGACATTAGCCGCCTGCATGGTGCTCAACGTCTGGTTGGTTCCGGCGAGCCTAGGTGCATTCAGCCGGTACGAGATGCAGATCCGTGACAGGGTGGCGGCGTTGCTTCTGGAACCTGGTGTCTTTAATCCAGTCGGGCGTAATATTATGGTATATGTGCAGCACCGTTCGCCAAGCGGGATATTGCACGGAATCATTATTGATGATGGCCGGCAGCGGAATCACCCAGCGACGATTGTTGCCCGCACGGGGAGCCTGGTTCAAGGGCCAGATGGTCCAATGGTGGAACTGCAGCAGGGGGAGAGGCAGCAGATTGACCCGCGAACCCACGAACTGAATGTGCTGAAATTCGCTTCTGATACGGTCGGCATAGCGCAAGCATCGAAAATGGTGCGGAACTTGCCTCCGAAGACGTCGGAAGCGACGATGGCACAATTGCTACACCCGAACCGGCAAATTCTGGATCCGGCAGCCCTGCACAAATGGCGGGCAGAAATCTCGCGGCGGCTTGCGACTCCCTTTGCAGTGCTTTCCTACGCCCTGATAGCCTTGCTTTCGGTGTTAAGGGCCAAGTTTCGGCGCCACGGTGGACTGGTGCGGCCATTTGCGGCAGTGGTTGTTATGGTCGTGCTTGTTGCCTCGGGAATCATTGTGCAGAACTTGGCGGCACGAAATAATGCGCTGATTCCGATCATCTGGCTGGTTGCCCTCGGACCCACCCTTAGCATTGTTATCGTGGGGTTCTCGACGAGTCGCCGAAGGTGCCTGGGCAGGCAGACGCCGGAACCGGCCCAATGAGACGGAGGTTGCTGCCACCGTGGACGTTGTCGATCTATGTCGCCCGGCGTTTCGTAGTGGCGGTGCTTGGTATGCTGGCAGCTCTCACGCTGTTTGGCTCACTTTTCGATTTCCTTGATCTACTGCGTCAGGCGGCTGACAAGCCGAGGATTGGTGTTGGCCTTGTTCTTGAGATCGAACTCCTGAGGATTCCTTGGCTTGCGATACGGATTCTGCCCTTTGCTGTCCTCCTTGGGGGCATCTATTCGTTTTGGCGTCTCACAAGGTCGTCGGAGCTGGTCGTTGCCCGGGCTGCTGGAGCCTCTGCATGGCAATTCCTAATGCTGCCCGTTAGTGCAGCGGCTTTGCTTGGCTTTATGGCGATGACGGCGATCAGTCCGCTTTCGGCGGTCATGTTTGCCCGTGCTGAGTCCCTGTATTCTGCCTATTTGGCTATTGGTGCGGGGCCTCTGTCTCTTGCTGGCGGCCAGCTATGGCTACGCCAAGAGGATCACGCCATTACGCCGCACGGCGTCGCCATTCTGCATGCGCGCGATGTCCGGATTGTCGCGCACCGCCTGACGACGGGGCCAATTACAATCCTCCGGCTCGGGCCACACACGCGGATGGTGGAACGAATTGACGCTGCTTCTGCTCGGCTCGACCGCGGGCGTTGGGAGCTGCACGATGCGTGGATCCTGAATCCGGACCATGCGCCCGAGAAGTTCGGTACGATACAGTTTCCGACGGATCTTACGGTGAGGCGCGTGCAGGAGAGCTTCGCAAGCCCAAGTGCGCTGTCATTTTGGGCCCTGCCTGGATTTATCCGGCTATTGAGGCGTTCCGGCTTCTCGACGACCCGCCATGCGCTGGCTTTTCAAACCTGGCTTGCTCTGCCTCTGCTTTGCGCGACGATGGTGCTTGTTGCTGCGGGCTTTTCAATGCGGCCGGCCCGACGCGGTGGCGCGGCACAGATGATTGGTGGTGGCGTCGTATTCGGCTTTTTTCTGTTCATGATTTCTGAAGTTGCGGCGCAGTTTGGAAAATCGGGGGCGCTCCCGGTCCTGTTGGCCGCCTGGGCGCCAGCGGCCGTAGGTTTGCTGCTGGCTGTTGCGTTGTTGCTTCATCTGGAGGATGGCTGACCGATGGGATCGGCTATACGTCATTTCCGATGGTTTGGCGGCTTAATGATTGCATGCGCCGCATTGGCGGGAGCGGGCCGACCTGCACTGGCGCAACGCTACATGAGCGGCTTGGTCGGCGCCGAACCGCCGACTTCGAAATCAGCGCCGGTAACCTTTCTCGCTGACAACGTCCGATATGACCGGCGCAAGGACCTTATTATCGCGACCGGCCACGTGCAAGCATGGCAAAATGGCTATGTCTTGAGTGCCCACAAGGTAGTGATTGATCGGAAGGATGATACGGCGACAGCGATTGGCAATGTCGTTCTAATCGCACCATCTGGTCAGGTTGTATTTGCGAAACGTGCAAAACTCAGTCATGGGATGCGAGACGCAGTGATGCACGGTATCGCCACGCTGCTTGCTGAGAATGGTCGGATGGTCGCCAATGGGGTGCGACGCTATGGCGGCATCATCAACGAAATCGCCAAGCCGATCTACTCAGCTTGCGATCTCTGCAAGAGTAATCCCACAGCGCCACCTCTATGGCAGATCAGGGCACGGAGCGCGGTCGAGAACCTCCAAAAAAAGATTATTGAGTATCACGATGCGGAGTTGCAAATTCACGGTGTGCCGGTTTTGTGGCTTCCGTACCTTTCGCAGCCGGACCCGTCGGTGAAACGCCAGAGTGGATTGTTAATCCCTGAATTCGGCTCATCCACGCATATAGGTACTTTTTTCGCGATTCCGTATTTTTGGGTGATCAGCAAAAGTCAGGACATGACAATTGTCCCGATTATAGCGACCAAGGCGGGACCGGTTCTTGATCTAAAATATCGCCAGGCTTTCAATTTTGGAAAGCTCAACATAAACGTTTCCGGAGGGCATGACCGATACGCCAATGCTCGGGCGTTTTCCGACGCCATATTCTCCAGCGGCGAATTCGATCTGAACAAGACCTGGCGGGCGGGGTTTAACTACAATCATACGTCGAACGCGCAATATCTTGATGATTTCCGATACCTGCCGAACTCTGGCTTTCTTGCGTCCGAAGGCTACCTCGAAGGATTCGGGTCGGGGTCCTATGCGCGCATTGACGCGCAAACATTCCAGGGCCTCGTGGCGACTGTGTCGCAGAACAGGCTTCCGATTGTCGCGCCGTACGCTCGTTACGATTATTTTGGAGCTCCGGACAATTGGGGAGGGCGCATTACGCTTGCGGCTAACGCTTTTAGCATTTTTCGCAATGACGGCACTGACAGCCGACGCCTTGCGGTAACGGGCGGTTATGATTTGCCGCTCACAACCGCCAATGGCGTGCTGATCAACACGAGGTTGCGGCTAATTGCGGCTGGCTATATGGCAGATAAACTTAATGAGCAACCAAACTTTTCTAACGTCAGCAACGCAACCACGGCGAGGGTTATCCCGGTCGGCGCTATCAGCTTCAACTGGCCACTCGTGCGATCCGCCGGGCGTTTCGGCGAACAGGTCGTTGAGCCGCGTGTCCAGTTCGTCGTAGCGCCCAATTACGGGGTAACGCAATCGACCCTGATTCCGAATGAGGACAGCCTAGGTCTCGAATTCACTGACGCCAATTTATTTAGCTTAAATCAGTTTCCGGGGATCGATCGATTTGCTGGCGGCGAGCGCATCGATTACGCGCTGCAGGCGGCCTGGTATTTGCCGTCTGGCGCCCAGATGTCTGGCTTGATTGGCCAGTCTTATGCTTTTCACAGAAATGCGTTATTTCCTGCCGAAAGCGGCCTGAGCGACAATGTCTCCGCCATTGTTGCCCGCACGGAGGTTTCCCCGTTCAAATGGGTCGACCTCAGCTATCGTACGAGGCTGTCTCACCATAATCTTGGTGTTCAAATGGTGGACACGACGGCGCGCTTCGGAACGCCAGCTCTCAATTTTACCGGAGGCTACCTCTATTCGACAACCAATCCATATTACCTGTACACTCAGGCTGGTCCCATGCCTGCCGCGTACTACATTCCGCGCCGGGAAGTTACCATTGACGCTTCAACTACACTGGTACCGCACTGGACCTTTTCAGCAGGTGCCGCCAGAAACATCGAAACCGGGCAGTTTGACTATGCGTCGGCAGACGCCACTTGGCAGAACTCTTGTACTGCGATCAGCATTGTCTTCTATAAACGTTATACCTCGTATAATTACGATCAGGGCAGTACCATGTTGCTCATTAATGTAACCCTTAAGACCTTAGGCAACTTTGGATTTAGCACCCTATGAACAAGTTTTTGTTTTGCGCCATGTTGGTCGTCTCGATACTTGATTCCAGCCA
>JAJZCS010000303.1 GCA_021829055.1 Pseudomonadota bacterium | reverse complement strand
GCGCAGCTCAGAGAGAAGGCGATCACGATCAAGACCGGCACGCTGGTGGAGGCCACCATCATCGCCTCGGCCAGCAAGGATGACGACGAAGGCCGTTGGGTGAAGCACAAGGGGAAGCCCGCCATCCACGGCCTCACGGCGCATATCGGTGCCGATGCAGGCACGGCGCTGGTCGAGAAGATCCCGGTGACGCCGGCCAACGTCAATGACGGCCGCGCCGGCGGTGCCGCGCTACCCGATGATCCGGGCGAGGTCTTTGCCGACAGCGCCTGTCGCGGTACCCACTTCTCCATGGCGGCCCGTGCCAGGGGTGGCACGCCACGCGTGGTCGTGACGGGCTTGTGGGGTCACGACGAACAGGCCTGCAGGCCTGGAACCAGCCCATCCATCGCAGCCGCGGCCGGATCAAGAAGATCTTCGGCACCTGGAAGCGCAGCTGCGGCCTCCGCCGAATGCGATGGCGCGGTCTCGCCAAAGCCACCGCCCAGGTTCACTTCACCGCCATCGCCTGCAATCCCAAACCTACCCTCAACATTCTCGCCACAGCCGCATGATGGCCTCCAACGCCTGACGGCCTGTTCAAAACAGGTCAGAAAAACCCCAGCACTGCACAAACCTCGCAGTGCTCGGAATCCTCACCCACCCGCACACAGGTCTCATAGGTTCGCGACCTCCGGGGCATCGCGGCCAGGCAGTAAGCTAATCTGGCAATAGTTAGCGCTGATTTCAGAAGACCACTTGCCCGCCGATACCGATACCGAAATTCGGACTGCCGTTGCTGAGGCCCTTGTCGAAAAAAACCTGAAGCCCCGTTCCATTGTTATACAGATTGTAATTGTACGCGACGATAAAATCTGCTGGCCCCGAAAATCCTGGCTGTTCGGACTGCGAACCAGAGAAAAGAGCGGTAAAAATGTGGCGGGGGGTCGCCGCATAGCTTGCGCCAAAATCATAGGCAAAGACGTTTCGCAGGTTATCGCCAGTAGGGTTGCCTACAATCCGATAGCCAATATGAGCAAAGGGAAATAGGTTGGTGCTGACCGTATCATTGAAGCCGACGCCGAACTCGTAGTTGTTTTTTCCCGTACCAAGCCCCTGACTAGCCGACGCGGTCCCGAAGGTGATCTTTGCATAGGGGACGATGGAAGGCGTGAGGCCGATGCCGTGATACACGGTGTAATGCGCCGCGAGTTCAATATCGCCGATGCCGCTTGCGCTCTGGGTACCAACGGGTGCCGTTCCTGTCGAGCCGACGCCGATATTGCCATGACCCTTACCGTTCCCTCCACTTCCGCGGCTTACTACGGTGCCGCCGGAAAGTTGGGCACCAATCGGAAGCCCAGACACCGAGAGATAGGGGATAGTCAGCTTGACACGCAGATCTCGGTTTTTGAACTGTGCGAAAGTTGATTCGTCGAAGATATCGATCGTGCTGGAGGTTCCAAACCTGCCCTGAAAATACGAAGGCGCAGTTCCCAGCGTAATCTGACTATCGCCGAATTGCGCGGGTTGTACGTACGCAAATGCGGTGAGAGGAATTGGCCCCAGCAGAGCTAGAGTTGTGGCAATGGCCCAGCGCATGTGAACTTCCCTTTGAAGATAGAGCAAAACGTCTATTCGCCTGCTCTGATTTTATAGGTTTCTATCAAGCAATAGCTCAGCGACTTAGTGCGGAATGTTTGGTCGCTCGATGTTCGGTCGCTGAATCTGCGGGCGTTGAATGTTTGGATGCTGGATGTCGGGGCGGTCGATAGAGGGTTGGTCGACATGGGCATGGACGACATTTTCGTCATGCCCAACAGTCTGCCCGATACCGTGAAGGGAAGCCGCCGTGTCGACTACCCCAAGAGCGGGGTCGGATGCGGGAAGCCCGAGAAGGCTATCGACTTTGGTCACGACAGAGGGATTCAGGGGCTTGTTGGCGGCAGCGGCGAGATAAGTGGCGCGTGCTTCAGCGATTTGCTGGTCGCGGTAAGCCACTTCTGGCGAAGTTGCGGTTGGTAGAGCCAGCGCCACCAGCATCGCTTTGTCGTATGCGGCGATCTTGCTAACTTCGGATTGCGGTGCTGCATTTGCAAAGGCTTCCGAGTTCGCGTGCGCTGCATTCAAGGCGCCAAGAGCGCTAGTCAGTTGCCCTGTGCTGGCAGCGAGTGACGTATACGTGGACTGAGCATACACCTCCTCCAGGCCTGGCACAGGAATTGCCAATGACGCTGTTATGATCGCAAACGTCGAAAGAACTCCAAGCCCAGTGTGTTTCAGACGGTTACCGAGACCAGACATAAAATTTCTCCTCATCGTGGAACGCGGTTCAGAGAGTAGGGTTGACCTAAACAATAATTCGGGTGGGCCGATCTACGAATGACCGGGTAAAAAGTATAACAGATCGCTGGCGCTGTGCCGGACCGGAATGCCCGAGTTTCAGTGCCGCTGGACGCCTTGTGTCCAAAAAGCTGAACCACAATCGTACAGTGACGAAATACAAACCTAAGAAGGGACATGGTATCCAGGATCAAGACAAA
>JAJZCS010000302.1 GCA_021829055.1 Pseudomonadota bacterium | reverse complement strand
TAGCAAGCCGGGGATCGCGATGTCGGGCTGCGGCTTACCATCAGCGGTCGGCCGTGCCTTGGCCGGTTCGTCCGGCCAGATCTCGTCGGCGCTCTTGCCCTCCTTCACCGCGGCTCTTTCGGCCCGGGTGTTCCCCCGCTTCGGTGCCGCCACCAGCAGCGCATCGACGATCCGCCCACCCATCGGCAGGTAGCCACGTTCCTTGAGCCGCCGGTCAAAATCGGCGAATCACGCCACGGCCATTCCGGCGAGGGGTAAATGGAGGCGCCCAGGTGGCCGTATCTCCGGCAAAGCTATCTCGCCAACCGCGCCTTCAAAGACTCAAATACCATCATCAATGCCTGCTGTGGAGCTTGGAACAGCCTGATCAAACAGAAAGACAAAATAACATCAATCGCTACACGAAGCCGGGAACTACAGGTCATGAATTAATGCCGGTGGTATTACTCCCCGACCGAAGCGTCTGCTTCATCGCATCGCGCACCGTTGCTAGTGCCGCATCCGCACGGCTTGCGTCGGGTCCTCCGGACTGGGCCATGTCTGCTCGGCCGCCACCGCCCGCGCCTCCGACCGTCTGCGCCGCAGCACGAGCAAGGGCTACGGCGTTCAATCGGCCCGTCAGGTCAGCTGACACTCCAACGACAATGCTCGCCTTATTCTCAGCGGTGGAAATCAGGGCTGCAACACCCGTTCCCAGTTTTACAACAACCGATTCCGCAAGTGATTTTAGCTCTCGCGCCGGGACTGTGCCCACGTTACGTGCGGCAAGCTTGACGCCCTCGACCATCTCCAGGCCCGACGAGCTATCCGCTGTTGCCAATTTATGCTGCAGCGCGCTGATTTGTCGCTCCAGCCGTTTGCGTTCTTCAAGCATAGCGGCAATTCGCCCTGGCAAGTCGGTCGGAGACACCTTCAGTGCGGAACTTGCTTCGGCTAGCAATTTTGCGTCCTCCTCCATCGCGTCGAGCGCTGCCTCGCCAACCACCGCCTCAATCCGCCGGATGCCGGCTGCAACACCTGTTTCCGAAACGATCCGAAACGCGCCAATCTCACCCGTGCGCGCCACGTGGGTACCGCCGCAAAGCTCGATGGAATAAGCTAAACGGTCGCCATCCCCGGAGCCCATCGAAACAACGCGGACCTCCTCGCCGTATTTTTCGCCGAAGAGTGCCATCGCCCCGCGCCTTACGGCCTCCTCCGGCGCCATAAGTCGAGTCTCAACAGCACTATTTTCGCGAATTCGCGCGTTGACGGCCCGCACGACCGCCGCCAGTTCCTCGGCCGTGATCGGTCGAGGTTGAGAAATATCAAATCGAAGCCGACCGGGCGTGTTCAAGCTCCCCTTTTGGGTCACATGCGGGCCTAGAGTACGGCGCAACGCCTCATGCAGAAGGTGTGTCGCAGAATGGTGGGCACGGATTGCCGCACGACGTTTGTGATCGACCTCAGCGTGCACCGCCTGGCCGACAGTTATCTTCCCGTCGACGACGCGTCCGTAATGCACAAACAGATCACCCGCCTTCTTCTGCGTGTCTCTGATCTCCACCAGCAGCCCCCGCGCGGAGCAAAAGCCAGCGTCTCCAACCTGACCGCCGCTTTCTGCATAAAACGGCGTCTGATTCAGGATAAGGGCAATTTCCTCATCTTTGTCGGCGGAATCAACGCTGGCGCCAATTCGTACGATAGCCAGCACGTTGGCATCGCTGCTTTCGGTTGAGTGGCCTAGAAATTCTGTTCCACCCAAACGTTCCTTGAGATCAAACCACACGTGCTCAGTTACCGTCTCGCCCGACCCGGCCCAAGCCGCCCGTGCACGTACACGCTGCTCTTCCATCGCCGCCGCAAATCCAGCCTGATCCACTTCCCGCCCTTGTTCCCGGAGCGCGTCCTCCGTCAGATCAAGCGGAAATCCAAATGTATCATAAAGTCGAAATGCCACATCGCCAGGCAATTTCTGGTCCGGTCGCAGCCCAGCAACCGCCTCATCAAGCAGCGTCAAGCCGCGCTCAAGCATGAGCTGGAACCGGCGCTCTTCCAGTTTAATGGTCTCGGCGATCAATGGTTCCGCACGCGTTAATTCGGGATAGGCCACCCCCATCTGCCGGGTCAATACCGGCACCAGACGACACATGATCGGCTCTCGTACCCCCAGTCGATGGATATGCCTCATCGCCCTTCGCATGATCCTCCGCAGCACATAGCCTCGCCCTTCATTCGACGGCAAAATACCATCGGCAATCAGGAATGCCGTGCTGCGCAGGTGGTCCGCGATCACCCGATGGCTCACCCTGTGAGCCCCATCCGGGTCGGTATGAGAAATCTCCGCAGAAGCCAAAATCAAAGCCCGTAGTGTGTCAGTGTCGTAATTGTCATGCTTGCCCTGCAAAATAGCAGCAAAGCGCTCTAGCCCGAGGCCAGTGTCGATCGACGGACAAGGCAGCGGTGTACGCGTACCGCTCTCGGTCTCGAAATACTGCATGAAGACCAAGTTCCATATTTCAACGAACCGGTCGCCTTCTTCCCCAGCGCTGCCAGGCGGCCCTCCTGCGATGGA
>JAJZCS010000039.1 GCA_021829055.1 Pseudomonadota bacterium | reverse complement strand
CCTGGAGGCGATTGCTCGCTGCCCCCCCCCCCCATCGCGTCCAGGGTGATGACGATCGCGCCTTTGATGTCCAGCACGTCGAGCAATTCCGGGATCGCGGTAATCTCGCCGGGTTTGTCTCCGACCTAGCGTTGGCCGGGCACCAGCCGTCGATCATAGGCTCCGGCACTGACAACGTGAAGCGCCCCTTGTTCGCGGCCACGATCAACGATCCGCGGATCGTCTGCCCATCGACCGCCACGACCTCTCGGTCCAGGGTCGCTCCGAATGAGCGCGCCCACTCTTCGAAACAAGCCTCGAAGCGTCCAGTATCGATCAGCCTGCAGATTCCGACGCAAGCCGGCCAGTGGTTCCGATTTAATTCCGGCCACTTGGGCTGGGGCATACGGGCGTTATTGGCTGGGCTGGCCGCTGCCCGGCCGATCTCACCGATGGGGTTTTGGAGGAACGGCTGTTTGCCCGCAATGGTGCTCCCCGCGGGGTGCGCCGGCGTGCCGAGCCGGTTTGGAGCGAGCTGGTCTGCGAACTTAAACGCCCCGGGGTCAACCTGATGGTGCTGTGGGAGCCAAGGCAGTAAAAGGAAAAAGGAAGCTCTCGACTGGTATGGCCGTCCTTACGATCCCAACGATATCGATGAAGCTCAAATCAAGACTGCCTTGAGGCGCATTGCCAGAACCGCAAAGCCGAAAAAACCGAGATCAGCCAACCCATAATCCGCGACGCTCGGCTGACGCTTACGCTGATTCATCATCCACTTTGGTGAAATGGATGATGGCGAGAGCACTGAGGGAGGATCTGCGATCGCAGGTCCTGAAGGTTATGGGTAGGAAAATCGTGATCGGGGTTCCCACACGATTGCCGCAAGTCGCTGCCTTGTCCAACTCACACGATGTTGGATAAGATACCAGAGAATCGACTTCCAAACCGTCCAGTAGCCGCCATTTTAGACATCGAGATTCGCCACATTTAGCGCATTCCCAATAATGAATTCACGCCGCGGTTCCACGACATCACCCATCAACGTCGAAAAAATCTGATCGCTCTCTTCAGCGTCTCCAATCCGAACCTGGAGAAGTCCTCGCATCGCAGGGTCCAGCGTGGTCTGCCAAAGCTGCTCAGGGTTCATTTCACCCAAGCCCTTAAATCGCTGGATTGCCAATCCCTTCCGCCCGATTGCGAACATCACCTCTAACAGATTGGCTGGACCACTTATTGTCCGTGCAGCGTCTCCTTGGTAAAGGATCGGCAACCTCGAAAATTCCTGAGCGAACCGTGGTGCACGCTCAGCAAGCCAACGCGCTTCAGAAGAGCGGAGCAATGGCAAATCGAGCACATGGCGTTCCATCACACCACGAACCTCACGAGCGGCGACTATCCCTGTACCATCGACAGTAACGGACCACCCGCGCTCGTTCGGCGCACTGATTATATCAAGTCGTGCCGCAAAGGCTGCTGCCTGTGGCGCCGAAAGCTCTGGCTCCGAGCCAAGAATTCCAGCAATCGACGCTTGCTCGACGATCGCGACCGGAACTTGGGCCGCCATGGCTTCCAAACGGCGCGCGGCCTCTCTCCAGAATGGCAGTTCAGCGACAACATCAAAGTCTTCCATTCGAACTTCTGAAAGTGCACGATCAAGGAGATAATCCTCAAGCGCCGCATCGTCTTTCAAATAACGCTCCTCATTACCACGTTTGATCCGGTAGAGCGGTGGTTGCGCAATGTACAGAAACCCATGTTCGATCAAAGGTCTCATTTGGCGGAAGAAAAACGTAAGCAAAAGTGTGCGAATATGTGAACCATCGACATCAGCGTCAGTCATGATGACAACGCGATGGTAACGAATTTTGCCAATGTCGAAACCACCCTGCTCGGGGTCGGTCGGACCTATCCCAGTCCCTAGCGCAGTAATCAACGTACCGATCTCGGCTGAGGAAAGCATTCGGTCAAATCGGGAACGCTCGACGTTCAGGATCTTACCTTTGAGTGGTAAAATTGCCTGAGTTCTGCGATCACGGCCCTGTTTGGCTGATCCCCCTGCCGAGTCACCCTCTACAATAAAAATCTCACTCTTCGATGGATCACGCTCCTGACAATCAGCCAATTTTCCGGGCAACGAAGACACATCAAGAACACCCTTGCGCCGCGTCAAATCGCGTGCCTTACGTGCCGCCTCACGTGCTGTCGCCGCGTCGATTACTTTCTGTACCAGCGCTTTCGCTTCCTTAGGATGCGTTTCAAACCAATGGTCGAGCACATCCGTAACTGCCGCTTGAACAATTGGCTGAACTTCAGAGGAAACAAGCTTATCCTTGGTTTGCGAAGAAAATTTCGGGTCCGGTACTTTTACGGAAAGAACCGCCGTTAGTCCCTCACGCATGTCTTCACCGACAAGAGAAACGTTATCCTTCTTGCCAATGGCATCAGCGTATTTCGAGATGACTCTGGTCAGAGCAGAGCGGAAACCCGCAAGGTGCGTACCACCGTCACGTTGAATAATGTTATTTGTAAAACACAACATCGTTTCATGAAAGCTATCATTCCACGACAGCGCGAATTCTATCTTGATGCCACTGCCTTTGTCCTCACGCAAAGCGGTAATTGGTGGCGAGATGAGAGCTGACTTCGACCGGTCCAACCACGCCACAAACTCGACAAGCCCGCCCTTGTAGCAAAAACGTGATTGGATCGGAGTAGCATGACGTTCGTCGCGGAGTGAAATCTTAAGACCTGAATTCAGAAATGCAAGCTCCCGCAGGCGCCGTTCAAACACTGTAAAATCAAACTCGGTACGGGTGAAGGTTGCCGGCGATGGCTTAAACACTACCTCCGTCCCGGTGGGTTGCTCGGACGGTGCGACGACGTGCAACGGTGCTACCGCGATCCCATTCTCAAAACGAATGAAATACTCGGTGCCGTCCCGCCAGATGCGGACATCCATCCACTCCGAGAGCGCATTTACAACAGCTGCTCCCACGCCGTGAAGACCACCAGAGACCTTATAAGAGGACTGGTTAAATTTACCGCCAGCATGCAGCCGGGTGAGCACGACCTCAGCCGCCGAAACGCCCTCCTCTTCATGGATATCTGTCGGAATCCCTCGGCCATTGTCGCGCACGCTCATCGAACCATCGCCGTTCAGGACAACTGTCACACAATCAGCGAAACCTGCCTGTGCCTCGTCCACGGCATTGTCGATTATCTCAAACCCCATGTGATGCAGGCCGGAACCGTCATCGGTGTCGCCGATATACATTCCTGGTCTTTTGCGCACAGCATCAAGGCCACGCAAAACACTGATCGATGCAGCATCGTAAGTGCCTTGATTCCCATCAGGAACGGAAATTGGAGCAGGCTCTTGGTCGTCGGGCAATGCGGACGGCGTGGCGGTTGAAGTCATGCCGATATTAGTCTCCACGGACAGAAAAGAACTTCTCGTTTTCTAGCAGAAATAGGGCCAAAAGCCTAATGGCCCTCGATTGCAGTCCACTACCCAAGCATACTGATAGTGAGATGGCTCGCTCCCTACCGTACCCATTGCGCCAATCGCGCCATGTGAGACTAGGGCGCCGCAACAACCGTGGTCCACGGTGACCTTGCTGAAAACGGCCTACCGACAAGATCACCGCGTCCTGACCGGAACGTAGTCGATAACGGCTACCGTCGGATCGTGCCTCCTTCTCTTGGATCACTCTACGCCGATCCCCGGATCCACCTTACGGTGTCCGACCACGCCGACCCGCCATCAAATGGACAACGTTCCCGCCAATAAGCCAATGCGGGAACACTCCACAACCATTTCACGAGCCTTGTTGCCGCCATCAGATTCGTCGAGCATCAAGGCACTCAAAGGCATCGCACCCCACCGGTCCATCTGCAAAACACGGGCCAATCAACTAGAAAGACTGATCCTGAGTCTAAGCCGCAAAAAAGCCGGGACGGCACACCTAAACAACCAGATAAGCGGCTAAGCTTCGCACAAACCGCGCAGTATCAACAGGCGGCTCGCCTTCCTGAATTCGCGCAAGATCAAGCAACAAATGCGCGACGTCATCCAACGATTGGCCTGACTCACCCCGCTTTACCATGCGCTCGACGAGAACATGGTCTGGATTGATCTCAAGTGCTGGGGCACTGGCAAATACTTGCCGCCCGGCGCGACGCATTAGTCTCTGCATCGCAAGATCAGGAGCGTTAGAGCCTGGCGTTAGCGCCGCCGGGCTATCGGTAAGCCGAGACGACACCCGCACGTCGCTGACCGTGTCGCCGAGTACCTCTTTCACCGATTTGATTAACTGTTCCATACCCGCGGGAACGGGCTTAGCCTCGAATAGATCTGTCGCCTGCGCGACGTGGACCAATTTTTTCTGGCAGTACTCACCTAACCGCTCAGGCCAAAAAAAGTCGATCGAATCCGTGAGAAGCAACACCTCAAACCCGCGCGCCCGGACCCCCTCAAGCAATGGCGATGCCGCCAATTGCGCGGAATCTTCACCTGTCAAATAATAGATGGCGGCCTGTCCCGGCTTCATTCTCTCAATGTAATCGTCGAGCGATGTGCCCACCTCACACGTCGTGGAGCGGACCCGAACTAAGGTCGCTATTTCGTTTCTATGGTCAACGTCGTCATATATACCCTCTTTCAACACGCCCCCGAACTGCGCGCAAAACTCCTTGTATGTCTCGTCCTTGCTACGATTCTTGAGCTCAGCCAATACGCGATTAACCAGCGCCTTTCGAATCCGCCCGAGAACCGGGGTTGATTGCAACATTTCGCGCGACACATTGAGTGGCAGATCTTCTGTATCTACCACCCCCTCGACAAAACGTAGCCAAGAAGGAAGCATCTTGGCGTTATCCGTAATAAACATCCTGCGTACGTGTAGCCGCACGTGGCTGTCCCGATCCGTTTCAGTGGCCTGAAATGGATTGTGACCCGGGATAAACAACAACGCTGCAAAGTCGACTGTGCCTTCTGCTCGCCAGTGAATCGTAGCCCAAGGGCTGTCAAACAGATGTCCTAGGTGACGGTAAAAGTCAGCATACTCTTCTTCCTTGATCTCTGATTTTGGCCTACGCCAGAGAGCAGCTCCCTCATTTGCCTTGATGAGTTTTCCGTCGCGCTCGATGCTGATCGGTACGGCGATGTGGTCCGCCCATTTTCGAATGATCGTCTCGAGTCGATGCCCATCAAGGTATTCTGTAGCATCCGCCTTGAGATGAAGAATGACGTCAGTTCCAGCGGTCTCACGATCGGCATGCGCGATGCGATACCCTCCCCCTTGGCCATCTGACACCCAAGCGTTAGCCCCTGTGGTGCCAGCGCGCCGAGAGATCACCTCAACCTTTTCGGCGACCATGAAAGCAGAATAGAAACCAACACCAAATTGGCCAATCAGGCTCGGTCGGTCCTCGGGACTCGCTTCCGCCAGCGCCTCGGTGAAGGCCCGCGTGCCGGAGCGGGCAATCGTACCGAGGTGGCTGGCCAGATCCTCTGCAGTCATGCCGATCCCATCATCGGCGATAGCAATGGTACGCGCACCATGGTCGGTACGAATCCGTATCGACGCCTCGGCCGGCAATGCCAAGGCTTCGTCAGACAGCGCTAGAAAACGTCGGCGGTCAATCGCATCGGCCGCATTCGCCACCAATTCACGCAGAAAAATCTCGCGATCAGAGTACAGGGAATGTACCACCAAATCGAGTAGACGCCCGACCTCAGCATCGAAGGGGCGTTCGATTGCAGCTTCAGTTTCTGTAGCCATGATCCACTCTCCAAGCAAATAATCTTCCGGCAATTAGGCAATCGAATTGCCGCTTGCAATGTGCCTCAAAAACACCAACAGTTAGCCCATGTCTGGATTCGCCCCGCGCGTGAAGGCGGTGCTCGGCCCCACTAATACGGGCAAGACCCACCTCGCTATTGAACGCTTGCTTGGCCATGCTTCGGGCATCATCGGATTTCCCCTGCGCCTGTTGGCACGGGAAAACTATGACCGGATGGTCGAAGTTAAGGGCGCACGTCACGTCGCATTGATCACCGGCGAAGAAAAAATCGTGCCCCCTGGGGCACGGTATTTTTCGTGCACAGTAGAAGCAATGCCTCTGGACCGTCCGGTTGAGTTTATCGCCGTAGATGAAATTCAACTGTGCGCCGATCCGGATCGCGGCCATATCTTCACCGACCGGCTGTTGAACGCGCGTGGCCTCGTCGAGACCATGTTTCTCGGGGCCGAGACCATCAGTAAATTGCTTCGCCGATTGGTTCCCTGCGCTGAAATCGAGACCCGACCGCGCCTGTCTCAGCTGACCTATACAGGGCCAGCCAAATTGTCGCGCTTGCCTCCGAGGACTGCCATCGTGGCGTTTTCCGCAGCTGAAGTATACGCGATAGCTGAAGCCGTCCGATCACGACGGGGTGGCTGTGCCGTCGTGATGGGACGCCTATCCCCGCGCACACGTAACGCCCAAGTCGCACTGTACCAGGAAAAGGAAGTCGATTTCCTTGTCGCCACTGACGCGATCGGAATGGGCCTCAACATGGATGTCGACCACGTCGCCTTTGCCGGCGTGTCGAAATTCGACGGACGTCGTTCTCGGGCACTACTCGCGGCGGAAATCGCGCAGATCGCAGGACGCGCCGGACGAGGAATGCGTAATGGCAGCTTCGGCTCAGCCAGCCAGCACCCTTTGTTGACCAACGAAATCGTCAACGCAGTCGAATCCCATGTCTTCGAGCCAATTGAGCGGCTTGCTTGGCGCAATGCCGCTCTTGATTTCAGCTCTGTCGACGCACTTTTGGTAAGCCTCGCCATGCAACCAGATCGACCCGGCTTGGCGCGCGGCCATGATGCGATCGATTTTCAAACTTTAGCGACGCTTGCAAGTGATCCATCAATCCACGCAGCCGCCGCGTCTCCGCATGCTGTGCAGCTCCTCTGGCAAGCGTGCCAAATTCCGGACTTCCGCAAACTGGCTACCGACGCGCATGCGCGTCTGTGCGCGCGGGTTTTTAACTACTTGCGGGAGAACAGTACGCTGCCTGAAGGCTGGGTCGCCTCGCAGATCAGCGGGCTCGGCCGCACCGATGGCGACATCGACACACTTATGCAACGCCTCACCGAAGTGCGTGTCTTGGCCTACATCGCTGCGCGTGCCGACTGGGTTCGAAACGCTTTCCACTGGCAGACACGCGCCCGGGAAGCCGAAGATCTTCTTTCCGATGCTTTACATGAAAAACTGATGGCCCGTTTCGTCGATCGCCGGGCGGCAAAGCTCACTCGCGGCCTCACCAAAGGTGACGGTACACGATTGCACTCCATAGTTGCGATGAATGGCGAAGTCGTCGTCGAAGGCCATTCCGTTGGTCGCGTGAACGGTTTCCTGTTTGAAGCCGACTCCGGTGTCGCAAGCAACGATGCCCGGCTTGTCTTTCGCGCCGCCCGGCGCGCTCTCGCGTCCGAGATCCCTCGCCGCATCGCCGCGTTGCGCATGGCAACCGATGAAGCCTTCAACCTGACACCACAAGGCAATATAACTTGGCAAGGCGCCAGAATCGCAAAATTATTTCGGGGATCGTCCATGCTGACTCCAGCAATCGAAGTGATCGATTCGGAGTTTCTCGACGGCAGTGGACGCGAAGTTCTGCGTTCGCGACTGGCACGATTCGTCAACACGCGCATCCGGTCTGAACTACCCAGCCTCTTCGTAATCGAAACAGCCACTGCAAGCCGGCCGGAAATTCGCGGCCTGGCACATCAGCTCGTTGAGGAAGGGGGCGTAATGTCGCCGGTTATTCTTACTCGAGAACAACGTGTAGCCCTGAAGAAATATGGAATCCGCGTGGGTCGGTTCGCAATTTTTCTTCCTCCCCTTCTCAAACCGCGGCCCACGTCCCTGCGTGCATTGCTTTGGTCCGTCTGGCACGGCTCCAGCATCCCGCAGTTGCCGCCCCCTGGACGCGTATCAATTGGCCGAGCAGCTTGGCCAGAAGGCTTTGCCCTGACAATGGGCTGGATCGAATGCCAGCACAAGCTTGTCCGTATGGATGTTGCCGAAAAAATAGCTGGTTCTCTCGCATCTGAAACACGGTCACGCACGGCTGCCATCCCACGGGACCTCGCAATGCGTCTTGGTATTAATCTCGCTGACCTGCCGGCAGTGCTCCGGGGACTCGGCTTTCAGCTACTACCACCTGAACCCGTTGCGGGAGGGGCCCATGGTCCCGATCAATCCGCACGCATTACCGCCCGAGTTGACCGCCGGCGACGCAGGCCAAAAAAAGCAGCCCCGTCTCCGGTCAGCCCGGACCACCCTTTTGCGGCCTTGTTAGCTTTGAAGCGGGCAGCTTCATGAGACTCATTGATGAATCAGAACCGGCGCGTCCCGTGGCAGCGTCTCGACAAGTGGCTCGTCAACGCGCGCATCGTGAAAACACGCGCGCTCGCTGCGCAACTAATTAGCCGCGGAAATATACGGATCAATCGGCTACCCGCAACGAAGCCGCATGCCAAACTTCGTTGCGGCGACGTGCTTACCTTATCGCTGTGCAATAAGGTAAGAGTCATCGAGATCCGAGGGATTGCCGCAAGTCGCGGCCCCGCTTCGGCCGCAACTCTGCTGTTCGCGGACATTCCCTCAACAGAACACGCCTTGCGTGATCAGTAAGGCAAGGGCATATCGCGTCCCGGTCAAATTCAGAATTCAGGAGTCTCCGATGACCTATGTGGTCACCGAAAATTGTATCAAGTGTAAGTACATGGACTGCGTGGAAGTCTGTCCGGTTGATTGCTTCTACGTTGGTGAGAACATGCTCGTGATCCACCCCGACGAATGCATCGATTGTGGGGTCTGTGAGCCGGAATGCCCGGCTGAAGCGATTGTGCCCGATTCGGACGAGAAGGCGATTGCCTGGCTGGAAAAGAACCGTGAGTTTGCTGCGATCTGGCCCAATATTACCCGTAAGGGCGAACCACCGGCAGATGCTGACGAGTGGAAGGATAAGCCTGACAAGATCCGGCTACTTTCCGACAAGCCGGGCTAACCCTGAAGATGCAGGCTGCAGCCAACCCGTTTCGTGATTTGGCAATTTTATGATAAGGAACTGACTTTGATTTGAATGCGATCGAATTCGGTCGCAACGGTCGCGTTCATGGGGTCCAATATGGTAAAAGTCGGATCGCCACCACGAGGCAAAGCTGCGAAAAGAACTACTGAGCGTTTGTCAATCGGATCTACGTCTGTTCGCCATCCCGCCAAGCGGACTCAGGAAAAGCCCGCGCAACCGGTGCGCGCGCCAGCCAGACCGGCGCCGGCATCCAAAACTCGAACGCCAGTGCCTGCGAAAGGTCTGCACGCATCCCAAAAGCAGTCCGACTCACCTAAAGCGACCAAGCCGGCACGGAGCGTGGCACTACCGCCATCTCCAGTACATGCATCGTCCCCACCCTCTCCACTCCAGAATAGAACTGAAACAAAAGGCTCCCGCAAACCAATGACTGTCTTGACCGCGCGAACTAAAACCACACCGAAGGCGAAATCCGACTCGCCCGAGAATATGGCGAACTCCCCGTCGCCTGCCACTCCAAGACCTGCACCAATCCCAGCCCCTGAACCAATCACCGCGGCAGCCATCGAACGAAACGAGATCCCCCAGCCTGGACCACGGCCAGTGTTGCCTCAACGGGCCGTTGCCAAAGCAGAAAATTTTAAGGATGGGGATTTCGTTGTATATCCGACACACGGTGTCGGTACGGTTGATCGTATCGTGACTGAAGAAATCGCTGGTCACAAGCTGGAATTGATCCATATTACTTTCGATGAAAATCGGATGACCTTGCGGGTCCCGGTCAACAAGGCTCGCTCAGCCGGGCTTCGGAAGCTGTCAAATCGTAAGCAGTTCGACGAGGTGCTGGCCACGCTCAAAGGCAGAGCGCGGATCAAGCGCACAATGTGGTCACGCCGCGCACAGGAATACGAAGCCAAGATCAACTCCGGAGATCCTGTGGCAATCGCGGAAGTCGTACGGGACCTGCATCGGAACGCAGGACAACCAGACCAGAGCTTCTCGGAACGGCAAATTTTTGAATCGGCATTGGAGCGCCTCGCTGCGGAATACGGCGCACTTGAAGGAATCAGCAAACAGGAAGGGATTGATAAGCTGCTGATTTTCTTGAAGAGCGTCTGATTTTTGATGGCTAAAGCTTCGTTGCCACGGTAATAAATAGATTTATTGCCCCCAATGGTACATGATGGCGATGGATATCGATTATACTGCAAGCGATGATGACGCGTACCGACTGTCTGTTGCCGAAAGCGCGAAACGAGCGCGCGCCGCAAGCAGAATTCTCGCGCGCAGTACACGGGCATCCCGCGACGATGCTCTGCGTAAGGCAGCGGCAGCAATTCGCAGCGCCGAATCCACCATTATCACAGCTAACGATGCGGACCTCGCTGCCATTGACAACTCTGGAACACGCCTCACGGAATCCTTCCGGGATCGGCTGCAGCTGACTTCAGCCCGCATTGCCGCCCTTGCCAAGGGCGTCGAGAGCGTCGCCGAATTACCCGATCCGCTCGACCGCGTGCTTTCAGAGTGGACGCGCCCTAATGGGCTCATAATCCGGCGCGTTCCGCAAGCGATCGGCGTCATCGGCATCATATTCGAAAGTCGGCCCAACGTCGGCGCTGACGCCGCAGCTCTGTGCATAAAATCGGGGAACGCGGTGATCCTGCGCGGCGGCTCTGAAAGCCTGCGCACATCCTTGGCAATCCATGCAGCAATGACTGAAGGGTTGCGTGCCGCTGGGTTACCTGACGCTGGCGTGCAAATGGCCTCGACTGCCGATCGCCGCTTTGTTGCCTCCATGCTCGGCGCCTCCGGGTTGATAGACCTGATCATTCCGCGCGGTGGCAAAAGCCTTGTCGAGCGTGTCCAGCGCGAAGCACGGGTCCCGGTTTTGGCTCACGCCGAGGGATTGAATCACACTTACGTTCACCGCATGGCTGATCCACAAATGGCGCGTTCCATCGTTGCTAACGCAAAAATGCGACGCCCTGGTATCTGCGGCGCTACCGAAACGCTTCTAATTGATTCAACCATCGCAGCCACTTTGCTGCCACTGATCGTGGCTGATCTTTCCGCACTTGGCTGCAGTTTCCGCGCCTGCACGCGCACCCGCGAAATCCTGCCAAACCTTCCCGATGCAAGCGATACAGACTTTCACACAGAATGGTTAGATGCCATTCTGTCTATCAAGATTGTTGAAGGCCCGACTGAAGCACTTGATCACATTGCTCGTCATGGTTCGTCACATACCGAAGCGATCGTGACCAACGATGTAGTCGTAGCACAGCGCTTCCTTGCTGAGGTCGATTCTGCTGTGAGCTTGTGGAACGCCTCTACCCAATTTTGCGATGGCGGAGAGTTTGGCTTTGGCGCAGAAATCGGCATCGCGACTGGTCGAATCCATGCGCGTGGCCCGATCGGCCTCGAGCAGTTGGTCACGTTCCGATATCAGGTCCTCGGACATGGCCAGGTGCGGCCATAATCTGCGATGACATCCCCCGCTTTGGAGACCGGCGCCGCGTTCGGATCGGTCTGCTGGGAGGTAGCTTTAATCCCGCCCACCCCGGACATGCACACAATGGAG
>JAJZCS010000301.1 GCA_021829055.1 Pseudomonadota bacterium | reverse complement strand
GCGATGCACCCAGTCGCGCAAGGTCTGCCGGTCCATCCCATTCATCTCTGCCGCCGCGGTCCACCAGCAGCCTTCCAAGATCATCGCCAGCACCAAAAGCCGCCGTACAACCCGCCCACTCTTCTCCTGACAGGCCAGACGACACCAATCTGTCGCCGACTATTCCCAATGGGCGATCTCAAACAGCCGACCCATGAGGAACTCCCGCGCCCGCCCACAAGCGTAGGTCACAGAATCACACCCAACCAAATTCACCCCCCCGGGAAAGCCTCATTAAAAATATGAAACATCGTGTTTATAATTTACTCTCAACCTTCGGGCGCTCCCGGTCAGCCAGAGCGTTCCGCTGCGTTTTATCCGATCCGTGACGGTTCCGAGTGCCGTATCGGCAATGCAGGTTCGAGATCGGCAAGCCTCAGATACTCATCAGCAGACAATGTTTCAGCACGGCGTGTCGGTTCAATGCCGGCCCTTTCGAGCAGAAAAGCGCCACCAATCGCACGCAGAGACGAGCGTAACATTTTGCGCCGTTGGCCAAACGCGGCAGACGTGATCCGACTAACCGCATCGAGGCGCGCGACGGCGATTGAATCCGAACGCGGCACCAGCTTTACAACCGCAGAATCGATTTTTGGCGGTGGCACAAACGCCGTGGGGGGTACACGCAATACAATCGCCGCGGTTGTCGTGAGCGCTGCCAGAACCGCGAGTCTACCGTAGGCTTTGTCGCCAGCCGCCGCGACAATCCGTTGCGCGACCTCTGCCTGGAACATCAACACCATGACAGTAAAATCTCCGGCATGGCGAAGCCACTCAACAAGCAACGCCGTACCGACGTTATAAGGCAGATTGGCGATGATCGCTCGAGGTTCGGGCACGTGCCGAATCAGGTCAAAGCCGACTGCGTCCGCTTCGATCACGCGTAGGCGACCCGACTGCTCCACTTCGAGGTCGCGTAGTATTCTAACCGCACGGGAATCGATTTCGATCGCTGTCAGACTGGCAACCTCGGTACCCAAAATCGCCCGCGTCAGGTTACCTGGCCCTGCACCGATTTCGATGACGTTGACACCCTTCAAGGCACCAGCCGCATGCACGATGCTGTCGAGCACTTGGGGGTCGAATAGAAAATGCTGGCCTAGTGATTTATCGGCCGCCAAGCCGCGGTACACCTTGCCACTGCGAGGCTGGCGACGACTCATCCAGGCATAGTACCGTGCGAAGACGGTCGGCTTATCATTGCGGCGGGTCTGACGATGATGGCTTGGCGGCGCAGATCGTCAATGAGCTGCTGAGACTCGAACGAAACTCGCCGCTGCACCAGCCGGTCGGCGATCTCGGTCATACTTGGAAAACCAATTCGTTCCTGGCGCCGCTTGCATACCATCACAATCGCGACACCGTTATGGGAAACCAGCGGTTCACTCGCCTGGCCAACCCGCAATTTCGCGAGCAGCGACCTGAACGCGGCCGGCTGCACCGCCGCGATGTTAACCCTGCCCGGATTGGCTGGCCGCAGCTTCCCGGCGGCTTGATTCGCCGCCTCGACAGCAGCGCAATCATGCAGACTGGGCCGCAAAGCGTTTACCCTTTGAAGCACTGCAATCTGACCCGCTGTGGGCTGCCCCCCGTTGAAAGGAGTCGGAAACCGGAAGAATGCTTGCCGGATCGACAATTCGGTCCTTTCCCCCTCGCCAAACTTTCGAACGCCTAGGAGCGATACGATCTCGTAACCCCCAGGCACCCGAACGGGATCAGAGATCGCGCCGACAGGCATCCGTGCAACGATGTCGCGAACTGCGGGGTCGAGCAGGTCAGGCGATACCCATCCACGATTGCCCCCGGCTAGCGCGCTCTGGCTTTGCGAGAATTGTGCCGCCACGACAGGGAACGGCGCACCGTTGCGCAACTGGGTAATCACCGTCTGCGCAAAACGCTTGGCGCTCAACGAATCCTTTGGGTTCTCGATCGGCACGAAAATCTCAGCAATGCGATATTGCGTCTGGCCACGTTCCATACGCATCGCCCGCTTCTCAGCCAGCAGCTCCTCGCGACTCGGGCGCAGGTTTTCACCCAGCTGTTGTCTCAATACTTGATTCCAGCCAATCTGAATCCGAAACTGATTGACCAGGGTTGAAAACGGTATACCCGCGGCCTCCAGCTTGCGCCGCAGCCCGCCTGGCGGTAGGCCGTTGGCCTTATCGATCTTCTCGAGCGCCTTCTCCAGATCAGAATCCGTCACCACAACCTTGTGCTTCTCGATGGCCTGCAACTGCAGCGCCTGGTCAATAAGCTCGCTAACAATTTGCGGTCGCAGACGCTCCATAACTGCTGGCGTCATTGGCAATCCAGCCGAGAGCGCAAAAAGCCGCGTACGCGCCGTGACATCCTGATTAGTAATAACTGTGCCGTTCACGACAACAGCAATCGACGCGCCTTCAGCCTTCGCGGCTGAGGAGGCTGCACCAAGTATCGAGACGACCAACATGGCGCAAAACAAAAACTTGTTCATAGGGTGCTAAATCCAAAGTTGCCTAAGGTCTTAAGGGTTACATTAATGAGCAACATGGTACTGCCCTGATCGTAATTATA
>JAJZCS010000038.1 GCA_021829055.1 Pseudomonadota bacterium | reverse complement strand
TCTGGAACGCTGCGGGAAATGCGCCTTGCTGGGCTGCGCGCATGAGTGATGGGGGAAATGCCATTTCGAAGCACACGTTTTATGGAAAGGTCGTTCAATTGCAGCGTCTGTGCACGGCGATTACGGATTGCCACCACTCCACGCCAAATTGGACCGAATCAGGCTGGATCGTCGTTCGCAGCGAAAACATCAAACGCGGAAGGATTGCGCTCAATAACGCTTCCTGCACCGATCATGCGACCTTTCTGCAGCGCATTTCCCGCAGCGTTCCAGAACCGGGTGACTTGATCGTCACACGCGAAGCGCCAATGGGCGAAGTGGGCATGATTCCGGACGGCGTCGAATGCTGCCTTGGACAGCGACTGGTTCTGGTCAAACCCGATCCTGCGAAAGTGGATCGGCATTACCTGCTCTACGCCATGCAGTCGCAGTTTGTGCAGGAACAAATCGGCGCTAGCGACGAAACCGGCTCAACCGTCAGTAATCTGCGCATCCCGACGTTGAAAGAGTTGCAGATTCCACTGCTGGAAGATACCAAAGGCATCGGTGAGGTTTTGAAAGCCCTCGACGCCAAGATTGACCTCAACAACCGCATCAACGCCGAGCTGGAGGCGCTGGCCAAAACCATCTACGACTACTGGTTCGTGCAGTTCGATTTCCCCGACGCCCACGGCCGCCCCTATAAATCCAGCGGCGGCGCGATGGTCTGGAACGACACCCTCAAGCGCGAAATTCCGGCGGGGTGGGACGTCAAGCACCTAAACGAGTTACTCGAAGCGCGTTCCGATGGCGTGTCTGCATCTGGTGTGATTGAGGGTACGCCGTATACACCAATAGATTCGTTGCCAATGAGGAAAATGAGCTTCGGGTTCGTGCGGCCTTCTACCGAGGCAAATACGAGCTTGATCAGGTACCGGAAAGGCGACATCTTGATCGGCGCCATGCGGGTCTACTTCCATCGCGTCTGCGTCGCACCGTTCGATGGCGTCACGAGAGCAACAACACTTGTCTTACGCGCGAAGGTTGGCGACCACCTTCCGTACCTTTATCAAGTGTGTAACGAAGATCGAACAATCGAGATGGCGTCGAAACTTTCGGTAGGGACTCAACAGCCATACATAAATTGGGAAAACCGTTTAGAAAATTATTCTATCCCTTATCCGAGGGACGACGGTCTGATTCAGAAATATGTTGCGGCAACAGAAAGCTTTGTTAGTGCGGTCGTAAATCGTGAACTTGAGAACGCTTATCTCGCCCAACTCCGCGACTGGTTGCTGCCGCTGCTGATGAACGGTCAGGTGCGGGTGGCTTGATGTGCTGCGCAGTGATGGTTACTTACGCTGTTTCATCGCTGCGTTGGGCCGAGGCGTGGAGCTCGCGAACTGATATCAGAATTTCGCATCTCTTCGCTATCTAAACGTGACTCAGATGGGTGTTCGCGGCGGCTTTTCTAATCCGCGGTCTGCGCTTGCGGCTTGCATGCCACAAGTCGTAGGCCGCCTGCATGCGCAGCCAGCTTTCGGCGCTGGGCGGCAGCCAGTCGGCAAGACGCAAGGCCAAGTCCGCGCTGACCGCAGCACGGCCGTTGACCACGCGCGAAAATGCCACACGCGACATACCAAGCTGCTCAGCTGCCTGCGTTACAGTAAGTCCCAGTTCAGGCAGCACGTCGTGCTTGAGGATTTTCCCGGGATTATGGTGGATTGAGCATGCGGTTTAAGCGCATCTATGGAGAAACAAGTTAACTACCACTGTGTTATTCACTCATTCACAGCCCGTCGGGTGGGGATGTGTCGGAGTTCGGTGGCCAGCCGCCCCCGTGCTTGCCACAAGTCATACTCGGTCTGCATCCGGAGCCACAGGCCGGGACCGTTGCCGCAAAGCTTACCGAGGCGCAGCGCCATGTCTGGCGATACACCGATAGTTTCGGCGAGCAGGCGGTGGAGTGTTTGCCGCGACACACCCAGGAGCCGCGCGGCTTCGCTCACGGAAAGGCCCAGCGCTGGCAACGCATCCTCGCGCAGCAGTGCGCCCGGATGCGTGGGCCGCATCTTGGGCTCGGCTTTGACAACGTATTCGCGTCCACTCATGTCTTTCACCTCAATGATATTGTTCCAAGTCCACGCGCCAAGCAGCGCCTTCCTGCCATTCGAAGGTAATGCGCCAAGGGCCGTTCACGGCAATGGCATAACGCTTCGGTTTGCCGTGGAGCGCGTGCATCCTGAATCCTGGCACCTGTAGCTCTGTAAGCGTGCGCGCCATTCGCAGAGCAGTCAGTCGCGCCCGGCAGCGTTCCACCAAATCAGGACGTATGCCCTTGGGGTCACCGTCTTGGTATAGGGCGGCCAATCCCTTGTGCCGGAAGCTGCGGATCACCTGCGAAACTGTAATATAACATGCTACAGTTGTAAAGGCGCTCGCACGCCCCGCCCTGGACCGCACGCGCAGCAGGATGCGCAGCGTGTCGGCGGGGCCGGTAAGCTCACCAGGTATGGTTCAATATGAATAAATTATGTAGCTTTAGGAAGCTGGTGCCAGGAGAGGCCCCGAACCTCCACGGTGTTACCCGCTAGTACCTGAAACTAGTGCGTCTACCAATTCCGCCACCTGGGCAGGGGCAGGTCGTATGCGGTCTTCAGTCACGGGATTTATCATTCAGCATTATTTTCTTGTGTGATGAGGCGGAGGCGCCGACGCACTCCAGTGATGATGGGTGCGCTGACACTTTCCGGGAAGTCAGGGGGTAATTCCGCAAGAGTGGTGTCAATGGCGCGCTCTGCATTTGATTGGATCTCATCCAGAATGCTCTGCGCAAAATCAGTTGATAGGCCGCAGCGGTCGGCCGTCTGCAGGAAGTGCCGTGGCATTATCGAGTTTATGGTGTAATGCCGCTTGTCACCCACCGCCATCGCAAGCTTCATGCGATTGTGCTGAATCTGTCCCGCATCCACGTTTGGCTGTGCAGACATGATATCGTAAAGGGGTGTGAGCCGGAATCTTCCACCGGGTAAAAGATGGATGCTGAAATTCTTGGCATGACCGTCGGTTGCGCCAATCAGCCAATAAACGATCTGAGTCTTAAGAAACGATCTTTGATCGGTTGCCGGTTCGTCACTGGCTTTGAGTAAATCTATAACATCTCGAATACCCGGGCCGCCATCCGGCTCATACTTGCGGGTCGGCGGTATCGAGAGCGCCTGACAACAGTCTTCCTGTGGGAGACGAAGGAGACGGCCATCCGCTATCCATCGGCGGTCAAATCGTTCGATCACTAACGCGCGTTTTCCATCGAAAGTTAACATTTTTGTTTTTGCTGTCGGTAGTCCGAAATTATCGGCCAGGGACATGCACAGATGTTCGATTTCAATACTTCTGGTTAGATCAATCCCATTCTGGAGCATGCCGATTTCTGGTTTCAGAATGTGGGTTGTCGCCGTGGTGCCATGCGGCAGCTGCCATTTGTCTTCCGATAAGAGCAGCGCAGTCTTTTCCTGGGCACCCGCCAGCGAGATACGGAATTCGTCGCTTTCATCCACGCCCAGGGGTGTGCGCTTCAGATCGCTCAGGATGTTGGCGATTTGTTTGTCACTAAGAGGACGCCCGGATATCCGACCTACTGGGCCGGGTGCCTCGCCTTCGGGTAGAAATTGGAGAGCGCCGACACAGTCACGGCCAACGGCGGTCAACAGGCTGTAAGCGTCGTCACCTTCGGCTCTGACGCGCTCAGCCAAACGGCGGCGAATTTGATCGTTATCAGGAAGCAGGTTGTCAAAGACCGCACTCACCGGATTACCAATATAGCGGTCCTCTCGAAGCGGAAGGGAAAGTGATATTGGGAGTGTATGTTCCCAGTCGAGCCAGCTGCGGTCATATACAAAATCGATCGCTCCGCTCGATTGCCGTCTCAGGCGGCCGACCAATCGCCCGTTAAGAAACACATTGAGAGGGATACGCGTGCGCGGTCGCGCCATTAGAACAACTCCTCGATCGTGTCCGTTGAGGCTTTCGTCCGCGGACGAACGACCAGCTCCATATGCAGCGCCGTGAGTACGCCAAACAATGTGCTGAGCTGGGTACCGGCCTCGCCAGCTTCGAGCCCGGAAATCGTCGCTTGGCGCAGGTGGGTCTTTTCGCCCAGGTTTTTTTGGTTAAGGCCAAGCGCGCGGCGGCGGCGGCGCATTGCGGCGCCGATCTGTTTCGGTGTGCGGGCAATCTGCTCGTTCATAGGGGTGCGCTCCACATTTTCATACATACTGTATAGCGTATAAATGCGTAATATACGCTACAGCGTATATCTATGCAATATACGCTGCAAGGTATAGGGCTCGTCGAAGCGCCGGCGCTATTTGGATCTCAGATGCCAAGGTACCCTAAAACGAGGGTGGACAAACTCTCAGCATCTTTTCAGGTATCCCAAACGTTTAATACTGTAGCTAGGCAAGCTCGGATATTCTCAAGCCATTCCAGCTGAAGTCGTTTTTATGATGCGGGGGTATTTATTCAATACATTTGCAGTGTGTTTCTGAATCACCAGTGCATCGGCATACACGTGATTTTGATTCGCCACTGGTTCAGCGCGCGTATCGTCGTATTGATTTCAAACGTGGCCCTACAATCGGTTGATGTGAATGGCATGGCTGCGGACGATAAAGAACAAAAACCCACTAACCGTGAGGGTTATGAGCATTGTGCTGGTCGTTGTGGAATTCCTTGAAATCGTCTGGTGGTGCCCAGGAGAGGGTGAGGCCGGAGCGTTTAGCGCGAGCACTGCTCGCGTCCGGCCGAACGCCCCAACAGGGATGTTGGGGCCGGTAAGCTCACCAGGGATGGTTCAGTGAAAATAACCAGATTGACTGAGTGGCTGGTGCCCAGGAGAGGACTCGAACCTACCCGCCAGGCCTTGCCACGTTTGGGCTCGCGCCACCGTCCGCGTTCCGTACCCACAGCTGTACCTACAAAAAAGCGCCCGGAAGGGCGCTCCAAGTCATTGAATGGTCTTTTCGCCGGTGGGCTGTGGCGTGCGTTGTTCCTATTGCAGGACCGGCTGTTGGTGTGCGTCTGCTTTCCGCTTCACTCGCTTAAAGCTATTTGCCACGCCCCGCTTGACGTATGTAACCGCATCGTCCCAATAGCATTCGTCACGCCAACTTGGCTGTGTTGGGATCGTTGCCTTTAGCCAGTGCGTTGCTCAGCATGCGCGCCAGAATGGCGTTGGCGCCGACGATGCCGCTCAGTGCCTCCTTGTCACGTTCCTGGCTGACTGCAAACCCGTGCGACGCCAGGTCCGCGGCCTCGGCGAGTCCCGCGACGCATAGTCGCAAGTCGTTCACGTCAACTTCGACCGTGATTTCAATCTTGCTCATGGCTAGTTCCTTCCAATGATGCCGGGCGGTTAGAAAGCGCACAGTGACGCCCCGCCATATTCCCCCGAAGGGTGTTGTATGCAGGCGGCCGCCCGGCGTTGGTTGGTGCCTGTCGCGGTTTCTAAGCCGCACCCCGTGAGCGGGGCTTCTCAAGCATAGACGAAATTCGGGGGTTTGCCAGTGCGGATTATGCTGACGCCGGTGGACTGCGTGGCTCACCACCACCCTCGTCAGCGTCGCGTGGAAGATCCTGGGCGCAGAGTTCGTTCAAGCAATCGTGCACGCCCCTGCGGAGCACGCGCTGGAAACCGGAGTGTTCGGTCTCATTGGCGAGCGAGGTTGCAAGTTGAGCTGGCAGCCGGAGAAGTCGCGCGCGGAACGCCCCAAGCATCTTGCCCCATGCACGTTCGACGAGTACCGCCGGCACGAGCTCGGCCCTGAGGCGCGCGTTCTCGATGGCGGTCTTGTCCGCCTGCTCGCGCGTGAGCCGCGTTTTCTCGGCGTTGAGATCGTCGCCGGCGGCGCGCGCGATCATCCAGCGGATGACTTCGACCGTATCGTAAAGCTGCTCCTGGCCGCGGCGCTTCGGCACCTGGTTGATCGGCAGTTGCTCTTCGTTTTGCCAAGTGGTCAAACTGGACTCAGTGACGCCAAGAATGGCCGAGAGGTTGCGTTTGTTGACAAGCATTCAGCCGTTCTCCACCGTAATTCTCACGGCCTTTCAGCCATCGCGCCACGCGCCGGTGTCAAAGGGAGCAACCCTGGCCCTCCCAGCGCCTAAAAAAATTCCGCGCTCGTCAGCACCCGCAGTCTGTGACTGCCAGGAAGGACCCGCGCGCGCATTACTAAATCTATGAACGTTGTGCGCGCGCTCGTAAGCGGTGCGCACGCCGTGCGAGCGCTCGTAAGCGGTGCGGTGGAGTAGCTGGTGGACGGTTGCCAGCTGCAGGGCCGCACTGCCATTTCCCTGCTCACTCGCATCAGGTCGTAATCATATCCACGATGGCCGCGAAGCTCGCGGGGTGGCGGATGCCAATGTCCACGCTTTCGAAGCAGACAATCCGCAATTCGCCGGCTGCGCTCAACGTGTATGGATCCACCAGCACATCCAGTCCACCCCAGATGCCGATGTACAGGTCGGTCCAGTTGCCGAAGATCAAGGCGGACAGGTTCGTGCCAGTGCCTTTCGTCAGGTTGCTCGGAACGTTGTTTGAGACGCCGCACTTATAGCCGATCATCAATCCATCCAGCGGGTTCGCTTCGGTGTCGTCTGGAGTTTCCCAGATGAAGGTCGGATAGGTGCTGCCGATCTTTGGCGTCGTCAGCAGCGTCGCCTTGCCGGCGGCATTCGCGAGGAATCCAAGGGCGCCGCGATCGGCATTGGCCTGGCCGAGCGCTTGGTAAAGCGACACGATCGATCCGTAAGTCGGCGCGCCGCCGTTTGTGCCGAGCGCCACGCTTCCCACGCCACTTGTCGCCAGAATGCCCGTCGGCGAGGTGCCGCCTGCACCATCGATCGCGGCGGCGTCGATCGCAATGGCGATCTGCGCAACCAGATCGGCCCGTACCAGATCCTCAATGCCTGGCGTCGCTTGAAGCAGTAACCGGCGGGACATTTGCGTCAGTGCGCCGACTGTGTGCGGCTGCATTGTGATTTGAGAAAAGGTCTGATCGGATTCGGTGAGGTTGGCGTTTTCCGCCACCCATTGCGCCGTGGCCGCACCCGTCTGCGCGGGGATCGCCACATTGCCGACCAGGCCGGTCAAAGTGCGCGCGCCGAGGCGAAGCACCTGCGTGCGGTTTCGAAGCAGCTGGATGAAATCGGATGCGAGCAGCTGGGTCTCCACCAGGTCGCCACCAGCGGATCCAATCCCCTCCGTCAGATCGCGTCGCCCACCCTCGCGCGTCCCGAAGGCCTCGAGCGGGACCAAGAATCCGCGCGGCTGCCGTTTCTGGGTGCGCGCGGTCTCCTGCGAGAGCTCGAGCTCGTAGCCTGCATCAATCTGCCGGCCCTCGATCATGCTTTTCGGCAGCTGCGCCAGGATGGCGTTGCGCAAGCTATACGGGCGGCGCTCACGCTGCGTAATATCCAGGCTGGCGCGGAGCGGTCGCGCCGGTTGTTCGTCCGAGATCTTGTCGAGAACGAACTTCCGGAACGAACCCACGCTTTTGCCTTCACTGAGGAACGCCCGGGCGGCGTCCTGTTGCTTGAATTTGTCGCCGATGGCGAGAATGCCTTGCACGCGGTCACGTTCGACATGGGCCCTTTCGGCTGCATCGGGATCCTGCACGTGGTCGCTCCGCGTATTCTGCGAATTGGTTGGTTCCATGGTGGTCTCCTGGTGATGGTTACGGTAAATGCCGGACCGAGGGTCGGCTGGAATGCTGACCAGCGATGCCTCGATCGGCTGCCAATGGGTGATGCGCACGATGCCGTCAGGCTCGTCGCGCTTCTTGAAGATTTGATACCCCACGCTCACGCCGCGCAGGATCCGATCCTGGATGTCCTGCCAGATGTCGCCGGCGCGTTCGGATTTGCTGAGCCTGATCTGGCCGCGGAGCTTTTCGCCGTCAAGGTGCAGGTTCTCCACCACGCCGACCGGCAGCGCTCCGGAGTTGTGCGACTCCAGCAGCGGCAGAGGCGCTCTCGACAGGTCAACAGCTTGCGGGGAATGGTCGAGAACCTCGGTGCCCCAGTCTCGCGGGACAGGGAAGGTTGTCGACAACGTGATAGGGGCGGTGCGTGCGTCCGCGTTCGCGGCGCGCGCCTCGATATCGATCTGAAAATCTCTGAAAACTTTTTCGGTCATGGCCATGCTCCGCACGCGCGCGATTGCGCGGGTCGATTCATTGCATGGCCGATCATCGCTGGAGACGTGCCGAGCGCTATTCGCCCGGTGTTCCGCTTTGTGCCTTGGGCGTTCCCTTGCGAGCTAGGGCGACTTTGTCGGGTCGCCGGTCGCACGTCGCAAGTTTCAACGCCGAGGTCGATCATAGACTTGGAGCGGCAATCATTGCAACCGCGAGCTGTGCTCACCGACCTCAAGCGCCTTTCCAAGCGTGCCGCCCAAAACCCCATTGAGCACGATGACCTTGCGCACCCCATCTTCGTCGAGCGGACTCCAGGAAATCCAACTGAGCGGGCCATCCTGTAGGGCGCGGCTCGCCAGCGTGAGCGCCTGGTGATGGTTACAGTGCCAGTAGACGGTAAAGGGCCCCGCCTTCGGGCATTTTTTCTCAATTTCAGCGAGCAACAGTGCAAGGCAGCCGCTACAGATGACCTTGGGTTTATTCATTTCTCACCTCGGTGAATTGCGTTGCGCGGCCGGGCCCGCCGGCGTTTCTGAACCTAAAAACCAGGGAATCCTGGATCTTCATCTTCAAGCTCTCACTCCCTGTAGACCCTCTTCAGTTCTTCTGGAATATTTAGTGGGAACGTGGTTCCTCTCGTGAGGGAACGTCGTTCCTCTCGTGGGCGCTTTGATGAGCGGAACGTGATTCCTCTCGTGAGATAGCCGGATTGGTCAACAGGTAAACCGTATGCCACCACCGGCCGCGTTTAAACGCCGCGGGAGTTCGCGAGATCCACCCGTCGCACTCAGCCGCCTTGAGGTGTGTTCGCACTGAGCGGACCGTCAGGGCCGTTTCCGCGGCAAGTGTGCGCTCGGATGGGTAGCAGACCAGGTTGGCATCACTGTGCGTCGCCAATACGAGGAGCAGCAGCCTCATCGTTGATTGTTTGGGCCCAGCATCCGAGATGACGCGCCGGCGCCACCTGTTGAGGTCGCGCCATGCGGATTGATCGTGTAAAACGCTCGCGCGTGCTACACTCGCGGTGTCCATAGTCCATCACCTTGAGGCCCGGGAAATTTCGCCCCGGGCCTTTTTTCTAATTCGCTTTTGACAGAAGTTTGAGCGCCAGCTCGCGCGCAGACGCCTCAAGCCAGTAGCGCGCGACGCGCGTCTCGTGGCCACACCAGCCCTTGACGACCTCATCCTGACGGGCAACGGCGATGCCATAGCGGCGCTGCAATCGGTCGATGGTTTGCGGCAACGTGTGATCGCCGACTCGCTCCGCTTCGAAGCGGTTCAGGGTATGTCCCATGGCTAGCAGGTGGAGGATCCTGGCTGTTTTTGATTTTCGATTGAGTGTGCTCATGGAGCACGCCGGACTGCCCGCGGCGTTTCGATCGCGCGTGCCGCTTTCCGGGCGTCCAACGCGGCCACGACCTCATCCTCAAGCCATCGCGCAGCGACGCCACCATTAAAAAGTTTTATTGGTCTCGGGAAGGTTCCGACTTGTATGTGGCGATACACGGTGGCGGCGCTGACGTTTCCCATCAGCTCGCGTACCTGCGTCATCGTTAGAAGATTTGACACGGCGTGTCCCCTCGCAACTCGAATGTACCGGTTGCGAAGAGTAGCCGGATTGCGGCGCGCTGTAGCCCTAAAAATTACGGCATTATTTTAGGATGGTGGAAGCTTTTTCACTTCCTCACACCACTGTTCAACAGCCTTCGGGCTCAGTCCGTGTCGGTCGCCGACAGCTTTAAATACGTCCTGGGCCACTTTCTGCCGGTGTGCGGTGCGTTGGGGTGGCTTTAAAAGCCTGCGCCTCTCGCGCTCGTATATCACGTCGTAGTAGACCTGGAATCGCTTCGTGTATCCGGTCCTGGGGTCGACCTTGTGTTTCGACCGCCGGCGGCTATTTGGTTTGCGGTGTATACCGAAGGCCTCATCGAGCGTCTGCGCTTCGTAGCTGGCATAACGCGTCATTGCATCCCGGAGCCAGTCCGCGATGCCGTCAGGAATCTTGCCCCCGGATGCATGCGCCTCAAGGATGGTGAGAAAACCCACCATCGGTTCGGTATAGATCTCCCCGGTCTCGCAGAGCAGCCCCACGAGGCGCGAGAGCAGCAAGCTATCCTTTTGCACGAATCCTCCGCAGCGGCACCACGCTCGCGGTCTCGCCGCTGCGCAACTGGTCAAGGTAATCGGCCCAATGCTGCATGACCTGGTGGCGTTCATCGATGAACTGGGTGCGATCGTAGGCCTGCGCCACCTCTCCGCGCTTCCGGTGCGCGAGCTGCGCTTCCAGAACGTCCGAGCTCACATGCAGGCGTTCGCGTGCCACCGTCCGGAACATTGCGCGGAAGCCATGAGTGGCATGCTTGCCGGCGAAACCCATGCGACGCAACGCCGCTGAGAGCGCGTCACGGTGAAGGTGCGGAGTTTTCTGGCGCGCCAGCGGCGGGAATACATACGCGCGGCCGGAGCTGTAGGCGCCCATCTCTTTCAGCGTGGCGACGGCCTGGCGGCTCAGCGGCACCACGTGCGCATGACCGGTTTTCATCAATTCCGCGGGGATCCGCCATTCCGCGGCGTCCAGATCGAGATCCTGCCAGCGCATGTCGGCGACGTTGCCCGGGCGCTGCGCCGTCAGCATCGCAATCTTGAGTGCATGGCGTGTGACCGGGATAGGGTAGGCCTCGATGCCGCGGGCGAGCTCGGCGACCTGCTGCGGATCCGTCGCGGCTGGTATCGAGTCCGCCCGATGCGTGGGGAGCAAGCCTCTGAGCAGAAGGATCCTGCCGTCCTCGCGCAGGCGCTTGCGGATGGCGAACTGGATAATGCCATTGAGATGCTGCCGCGCTTTGCTCGCTAGTGCAGGCACACGATCGGCGATGGCTTCGAGCGCATCCGCAGCCTCGGGGGTGCCGAGCGTCTCCACCGAGCATTTGCGGAATGCCGGCACCAAGTACGTGTCGGCGATGAATTTCGCTTTCCTGTAAGTCGCCGGCGCCCACGCCTTGCGTTTGTGTTCGAGCCACGCCGCCGCGACGGTCGGGAATGTCGCATTTGTGGCGCGACGATCAGCGAACTGCTGCTCCTGGCGCAGCGCGCTTGGATTCTTGCCGTCGCGGAGCAGTCGGCGCGCATCATCGCGACGCACGCGCGCTTCGGCGAGCGTCACCTCTGGGAAATTTCCGAAGGTAATTGTTTTTGACAGATCGCCAAAGCGATAGGCGAGGCGCCAGGTGCGCGCGCCGCTTTGTTTCACGTGGAGATACAACCCGCGACCGTCGAAGTGTTTGCCTGGCGACGCGGTCCGGCAGCGTAGTGCAGTAAGTTTTTCCATTCGGACCTCCTGGCAACTCGATCAGCCGTACCACATTCGTACCACAGCCGTACCTACAAATTCATCGCGCTGTGGTGATATGCAGTAAGTGTCAATGCGACACAGCTTTACCCTGTCGCCCAAGAATTACAAGGGGTTATGATACTTGTTGAGATAAAGCGCGACGCGGTGAAATGCGTGCATGGTGCCCAGGAGAGGACTCGAACCTCCACGGTGTTACCCGCTAGTACCTGAAACTAGTGCGTCTACC
>JAJZCS010000300.1 GCA_021829055.1 Pseudomonadota bacterium | reverse complement strand
GGCTTAATTGACCACAGATCCTAAGTAAAACCATGAAGAAAAGCCGATGTATCTCAAAATAGGCCTGGTCCGATCAGACTACGCAGAGGTTCCTTAGGTCCCGAGGTGTTCGGCGAGGTCCTCAACGGAGTCGGCCACGAAGTTCCAGTCTTCTTTTGCTTCAGCGCGATCATCATACTCGTTGCCGAATTCGCGTGGGCGGGCAACGAAGCCGGTTTGTAAGCCGAGGCTCGAAGCGGCGGCGAGATCGTCGTTGTGGGCAGCAACAAGCATGACTTCCTCTGGAACAAGACCTAGAAGATCGCATGCGCCAAGGTAGACTTGCGGGTCTGGCTTGTAGTGGCGGAAAATATCTGAGCCAAAAGTCACATCCCAAGGAAAGGCGTTGTGACGCGCTAGGTTGACTTGTAGGGCGAGATGTCCGTTGGACAGTGGACCGATAATGAATCGGCGCCTCAAGCGGATTAATCCGGCAACGACGTCTGGCCATGCGCTGAGTCGGTGCCAAAGGCCCACTAAATAGCTACAGTCAGCATCGGCAAGCGGAGAAAGGCCGTGACGCCGCGCGATATCTACCAACGCGTCGCGGTGCAGGTCGTCCAGGATCGTCCAGGGGATCGCACCTCGGCGCACCCGGTCCATGGACGGACGATAGGCACGGTACCACGCGTCTGCGATCTCTGGCCAGTCACCTGAGACACCCCGTGCCGCACCAAATGCGATTAGGCCGGCAATGACACTGCCGCGCCAATCGACCAATGTCCCGAATACGTCAAACAAGATTGCCCGTGTGGCAGCCATCGCCGATCAGCGGCCCATCATGAGCAGGAGCACCACCAGGGCAATCGCGATTCCTTGGAGCGAGACCCGCAGGCGCATCAGCCTGTTCTGTCGCCGAGGATCCGCGCCGGTCGTCATGCCAACGGCACCGGTAAAGAGCACGGCTACTACGGCGGTCATGTCGATTCCAAGCAGAACTAGAAGAACATCCCGCATTTGATTGCTATAAGCGGTCTTCGATGTGTCGGATAGAGGGCCAGCCACCAGCCTTCTGCGTAAATGACATTAAAGCAATGTTGTGGGAGGATGACGACACCGTCCGGAATCTTTATAGGCTTAGCTATGTCCATATTAGCGTGGTTGGTACTCGGGCTGGTTTCCGGGTTTATTGGTAGCAAGGTTGTCAACCGGACCGGCTCGGGCCTGGTCGGAGACATCGCACTGGGTATCGTCGGTGCGCTTGTCGGTGGCTTCATCTTTAACCTGTTCGGTGCTTCCGGCGTGACCGGGCTCAATCCGTACAGTTTGATTGTTGCCGTTATAGGTTCAGTAGCCGTACTTGGGGCGTTTCACGCTGTTTTCTGACCGCTAGCGTCACGCGCGTAGAAGTCGTGCTGCTTCAACCGCGAAATAGGTCAGAATGCCGGCCGCCCCAGCGCGGCGAAAGCAAAGCAGAGTCTCCAGGATTCCACGCTCGCGATCAAGGAGACCCGCTTGCATGGCGCTTGTCAGCATGGCGTATTCACCAGAGACTTGGTAGGCAAACGTTGGTACACGAAATTCGTCATGCACTCGTCTGACAATGTCGAGGTAAGGCATGCCGGGTTTGACGATCACCAAGTCGGCACCTTCTTCGATATCCATAGCGACTTCGCGCAAAGCCTCATCTGAATTGGCGGGATTCATTTGGTACGTGCTCTTGTTTCCCCTGAGTGCCGCACCGGAGCCAAGTGCTTCGCGGAACGGGCCGTAAAAGGACGAAGCGTATTTAGCCGCATAGCTCATAACGAGTGTGTGGATGAGCATTTCCCCATCGAGTGCTCTCCGAATGGCCCCGATGCGCCCATCCATCATGTCGGAGGGAGCAATGACATCAATTCCTGCATTCGCTTGGTTGATTGCTTGGCGCGAGAGAATTGCGACGGACTCGTCGTTGGCAACATAATCACCTCGCAGCACGCCATCATGGCCATGATCGGTATAAGGATCAAGAGCGACATCCCCAATCAAACCAACATCCGGAAATTCGCGCTTCAGAACGCGAGCGGCCGAACAAATTAGGTTGTTGGGGTTCAGAGCTTCGCTTCCTTCCGAATCCTTTAGGGCCGCTGGCGTTGCAGGAAACAATGCGATCGCAGGAATGCCGAGTTTGACGGCCGGCTCAACGTATGCTGGAAGGCGGTCAAGGCCTACACGCAGTACCCCCGGCATGGAATCGACTGGGGTTGGGTCGCCTTCCTCGGCACCAATAAAAATTGGCCAGATTAGGTTTTCAACATTCAGCACTGTTTCCGCGACCATTCGTCGGGCCCACGCGTCACGGCGAGTACGACGAAGGCGCGTAGTGGGGAAGCGTCCGTAAATCATGGGAGATTCATCGCGCAAAATGTATTTATCTGCAAGATGGGACTGCGGTCTGGAAGTCTTCCTTTCACGTGATCCCATGAAAATTTCTATGTTAAGACAGATTGGAGTCGTTGATTTTCCTACAGCATCGTTAAAATAATGATCGCAATGGAAAGCTATTTGCTTTCCAAAAGTTGTCGACGGCAAAGGGCGTACAAATTTTTTTGAACTTCAGATTAAGAGCTGGTCTAACAGAATTTTTTTG
>JAJZCS010000299.1 GCA_021829055.1 Pseudomonadota bacterium | reverse complement strand
AGGGCCGCGCAGGGGTCCCCGACCGACCGGCACGGGCGGGTGGGGCAAAGCGGACATGGGCCGCCCACCTGCGGTGGGCTAAGGCCCGGTGATTCTGGGCACACACTACGCATCGCTGCGCGTGTGTCTCCCGCCAATGCTGGCGCGGGTTAGAGCCGCCTACGGCGTTTTTCGGACTTGTAGGCGCCATCTCTCGCAAACCGTCGCCGGGCTTCGCTCTGAGCCGCCTACGGCTTGTCGGGCGCGTCCCCTTTTGCGGCAGAGATTCGTGCTGATGCCCCTTAGAGATAGGAGCCGCGATTTCGCGGCCCAGGAAAGGAGTAGCAGCCATGACGATGCGCCGCCGAGTTTTGAGCATCCGGATTTCGGATGCCGAGTACCAAGCCCTGAAGGCCCAGGCCGATGCCGCTGGCATGTCGGTGCCTGTCCTGGTCCGCCGGTTCGCGCTCGAAAGCGTGCAGATCGGCCCGCGCCTGGACAACATCGAGCGCCTGATCCGCGACGTTCCCGACCGCTCGGGGATGATCGCCGCGTTCCAGAGGCTCGCGGAAAAGATCGACCGAGTCGGCAGCAAAGGAAGCTGGCCATGATGGTTGGCTCACGTTGAACCCTGCGATGCCGACTCGTAGTTGAAGCACCCGATGGTGCAGCGCACCGATGGCCAACACGTCATCACGGTCGCCACCAAGGCATGAAAAAGTTCCAATTCAGCGCGACGGCCTCTCCTCTGGCTTCGTAACCCGTGAGGAATTGACCGCATCATGCGCGCGCCGTTCCTTCAACCCGTGTGCAACGCCTTGATTGCGCGAGGGGATTCGTGGGGAAACCTCAGGGGCTAATCAGGTTTAGTTTTATAGACCCCTGTTTTATGCGCCAATGGCCAGTTCGTTGACGGCACCCTGATGAGAAACCAGAAAGATACGCTCGAAACAGTGGCTGATATTTAGTTGGCGACCAGCAACAGCATAAGTATTAGCGTCGGCTAACCAGTAGTCGTTTAGTAAAGCGAGCCAGACCGGTCTAGACAGCCGGCCGCAAATTCCTGCTTTAGAGCGAATACGATCCTCGAGAATTAGCCGGGCGTTCATGCCAATGTCGGCCGAAGAATTTTTATTAACTACGAACCCCGCAATCTTCATTCCGGAGGCCAGCTGCTCGACCACCGAAACAGAAACCTTTGAGCCTTCAATTTCCCGTTCTTCTTTGAAACCTTGCTCTGAGGTCACAATTCGCGCGACCCAATGAGTTAACGTTTTCTTGAAGCGCGATGCATTCGGCACCGGCACCCAGAGCCCAACTAGGAGACTTACTCCTCTGGGTAGGTTGGGACCCACATCATTGTTTAGCTCTTCAAGTAAGCGGATGCCAAAGGAATCCTGCGTAGCCCGATTGCCCAAGGTTCCGTTTGGCTCAAACGTGCACTGAGATAGTCGGGTCACCTCAACGCCTATGCTGCAACCGTCAAGGTGAAAATAGAGATCTGGTGGGTTTTCACCTTCCGATACGGATGCCCTCGACGGACCGCCAAGAAAGGTAACCAAGCATCTCCCTACGAATTTCTCTTCATCGCGCAAGTGACATCTCTTGGTGTTGGCATAAAACAGGAGTCAGAGTGCAGAATCTGACCTCTGTTTTTGCTTTAGCCGGCCAATCGGCCAAATTGATGTCTTAGCTCGTTAGTAACGGTTTCGTGCAAATTGACTTCAATAATCTCCGTGGTTATCTGATTTTGCATTCCTTATATATTGCTCAACAGATTGAACAAAATCGGATACACGATCGGATGCTGAATCAAGTGGTGATATTGATAGCTGCTGTGCAGCAGAGGGTTTGTCTCCTGGAGCTATCATCCAAAGGGCCGAGTCCGTTCCATTAAGTTTGAGCCATATAATGTACTGGTAGGCGGGGTGCGCATATGGTTGGCGCTGCGAAAATTCATCAATTACAGTTGTTTTAAAGACACCTCTTTGCTGTAGGGCCTGCGCCATCCCGTAAAAGCCATAATATTGAACTGACTGTACATAGCTTATAATCGCTCCCGAAGGGTGACCATGCGTCTTAACCGTCTGGCGGCACCATTCCAGTGATGGAACAAATACAAGCGCCGATTCGGCAAGAGGCTTGGATAGTTTCGGTATGGCAATAATTTTGCCACGGATGTCAGTGCGCGCCGCTTGAATTGCGGCATTTGATGATTGGTATTGTTTTCCGTTGTATGTATATTCGGCTGCACAACCTGTTAACAGCATAGCCATTAGGGCGAAAAATAAAAATTTTGCCATGATTGCATCCCTCTTTGAGTTTACAAGATAGATCATTGGCTTCTTAATTTTTCCTGATTCGCGCTAACGCTTGATTTCATGCGCCTGCATATAGGTGCGCAGCACCTGATTGATTCGGGACTGGTACCGCTTGCCGGTGTGCCGGAAGTACTCGAGCACGTCGGCATCGAGGCGCAGCGTGACCTGCTGCTTGTTCTCGGTCGGGAAAGGAATGCCGGGGCGCGTCCACTCGGTATCGGCCGGGCTGCGCGGAATGTCGCTGAAGTCGATTTCGCTGTCGGGCATGGCGGCCAAGTGCGCAAGCCGTGCCTTGGCCTCGTCGCTCAGCTTGG
>JAJZCS010000298.1 GCA_021829055.1 Pseudomonadota bacterium | reverse complement strand
GGCGCAGAGCATTTCGGCTGTGCAGTCTTGCGGCAACGGCCACCGGTGCTTCGGGAGCAATATCAAACGCATGAAATGCACCCGGATAGACGTGCAGCTCTACTGGAACTCCACCACGCATAAGCCGTCGGGCGTATTCAAGATCCTCTTCAAGAAAAAGATCCAGCGTCCCAACACTGATGAACGTCCGAGGCAGGCAGCTCAAATCGAGTGCCCGCGCCGGCGCCGCGTAATATGACACCCCATCCGATCCGGGCAGAGCACCGAGCAGTGAGGTCCAGCCAAACACGTTCTTATCGGCAGTCCAGAGAAACTCCCCTGTGTAGGGGTTAGCATCTTCTCTCACGCAGGTGCGATCATCCAGCATCGGATAAATGAGATGCTGGAAGGCAAGAGAATATTCTGCCCTATCACGCGCCAGAAGAGCCAATGCTGCAGCGAGGCCACCCCCTGCACTTTCGCCCATCACGCCAATTCTAGAGCTGTCAATGCCTAGCCTGTTCGCGCTTTCAAATACCCAGCGCAAGGCCGCATAGCAGTCTTCCACCGCCCCTGGGAATGGAGTTTCAGGGGCCAGCCGATAGTTGACTGACGCGATACAGCAATTGAGGTCCGCAGCCATAGCCCGGTGTATGGGCTCAAACGCCTCGGCGGAACCAAGGACATAGCCACCGCCGTGGATGTGCAGGATACAGCCCATCGATCCGGTAGACCGTAATGGACGATATATCAGGATTGGTATATCCGGAGCACCGGCAGGCCCGCTTATAATCTTACGGGTAATGTCGACCTTTCCGAGACCATCGCCATTGTCGGGAATCGCCAACGGGTTTGCCCGCACAGCCGCGAGCACATCCTTGGAAAGCTCGAACTTCGGAAGTATTTCGAGAAGCGGCAGAAGCGCCGGATCGACAAGATGAATGCTTTTGTATTGCGTCATGCCCTGTGTGTTCTCCCACGCGCTCCAAGCCCATAGCACTACCGATGCAGTACTTTGTCATATTGAGCCAGCCTCCGCGACAATGGCCCTTGCCGTCAATCACGAGGGATTGGCCAGCGAACTCGGAGCGGAACCAGTTCTGCCGTTTCCCCTTGCCGGTCCTGCACCTATCCGGTATCCCGCGGTCTCGTCAGGGTTGCCCCCTCCGGGTTCGATTGTCCACAAACAGGCTCAGAATTCCTTCATGATCTCGTCAGCATAACGGCCTTGGCTCACAAGTTCCGCCATCCTCTGCATCGGTTTGGCGATATGTGTGAAAAACGCCTTATACCCCGCACAGAGATAGTTCAGGCCTTCTTCGCCATCCGGTGTCCTGATAAAGCGATTACGTGGGCACTCGCCATAGCAGGCGAAGAGGACCGAACACTCCTTGCAGTATTTCGGCAGCTTTTCATACTTGGCTTCTCCAAACTGCCGCTGCTTGTCTGAGCGTGCCAACGCGCCAAGCGGTGTATCCCGAATATTGCCGAGGTAATAGTCCGGCTCCACAAAATGGTCACAGCTATAGACATCGCCACCATGCTCCATCGCCAGCGAGCCACCGCAGATGGGAGAAACAACGCAGGAATTATGCTGTCCCATCCAACTTCCGAGTGCTACGTCAAAGGTGGTGACAAAGATCGTTCCAACATCGCGCTTGATCCATTCATCGAAGACGGTGGTAAGAAAGCGACCAAACTGAACTGCTCCCACCGATCGCTCCGTCACCAATTCGCCTTCCTGCCGGTAAAGAGGCCGGTCTGCGCCGGTGCGACCACCCCAACCCTGGTTGGCGAGGTGAAGCGTTTCGGGCGTTGCCCGTTCCACGATGGGAATGAGCTGGATAAACTGTGCTCCAAGTTCATCACGGAAAAATTTATATACTTCAAGCGGATATTCAGCGTTCGCGGCATGCACGGTGCACAGCACGTTAACGTCGACCTTGTGCCGTTGCAAACACTGCCAGGCCCGCATCACGCTGTCGAAACTGCCTTGCCCCTGCTTGTCGACGCGATAGGCATCATGCATCGCCCGCGGGCCATCAATGCTGAGACCAACAAGATAATTGTTCTTTTTGAGAAAACTCGCCCACTCGTCATCGATGAGCGTTCCATTGGTTTGCAAGGTATGAAGAATGCGCTGATGAGGTTTACGATAGCGTTCGGCCAAAACCACTGAGAGCTTGAAAAACTCCAGACCTCGCAGTGTCGGTTCTCCGCCTTGCCAGGCGATTTCGACCTGTTGACCGACCCCTGAGTTGATCAACTGCTGGATATAAGCTTCCAGCATGTCCTCCCCCATCAACGGACTTTCCCGCTTCGGATAAAGTTTCTCCTTGGAGAGAAAGAAGCAGTACTGGCAGCCGAGGTTACAGGCTGCACCGGCTGGTTTGACCAACATGTGATAGGAGCGTTCGGCGGAATTCAAGGCTTCACCTCTTCACAGCTCATCTGCGTTCATAAATTCTCTTGGTCAGCTCGCCTGATGGGCAGGAACCGACCGCCTTGAGATACTTACAGGTGGCACATCGCTACTGTATTCTCCAGAGATTTCGTCCGAAATGATCGCGATGTTGCGGTCCCGGCATACCGCGGCGATCGCGGCAAGACCTGCTTCGTCGATGATTGTTCCGGTAGGATTGGCGGGGCTGGCCACGATCACGCCGTCGGGGG
>JAJZCS010000037.1 GCA_021829055.1 Pseudomonadota bacterium | reverse complement strand
TGGTGGGGGCTACGATCATTGAACCACTCGACCATTACGTCAGAGCAGGACTCCGCCCCGCCTGACCGGCGCCCGCGCCAATGTTTTCGTTCCCGTCATCCATGTGATCGTTGGCGTTCAGAGCGTGCGGCACCTGCGTGCCCACACTTTTGCCCTGTTACAAAAGTCAGCCTTAAGCCCCTAAAAACAAACGCTTACCGTTTGCTAAACTGGAAGCTCCTGCGCGCCTTAGCCTTGCCGTATTTCTTGCGTTCGACTGTTCGCGAATCCCGGGTGAGAAAGCCGGCAACCTTGAGAATGGCGCGAAGGTCCGGTTCGTAATAAGTTAAGGCACGGGAAATCCCATGGCGTACCGCTCCAGCTTGGCCAGATAGGCCACCGCCTGTCACCGTAGCCATCACGTCGAACTGATTATACCGATCAGCAACAAGAAAGGGTTGCGTAATTAACATCCGCAGTACCGGACGGGCAAAGTACTGAGCAGCCTTACGGCCGTTGATAACAATATCTCCTTTACCTGGCCTGATCCACACGCGAGCAACTGCGTCTTTGCGTCGTCCCGTCGCATAAGCACGACCCTGCGAATCGCGTTTAGGTTCCCTTTTTACTTCTCCCCCAGCACGGGGCGCGGCATCAGGCGAGACAACCGACTTGAGATCGGCGAGCGTTCCGGTTCCAGACATGCTCAAATTCTCCGGTTCTTGCGGTTTAGAGCGCCGACGTCGAGTACTACAGGGCGCTGTGCAGTGTGCGGGTGTTCCGTGCCGGCATAGACGTGCAAGTTGCGCATCTGGCGCCGCTGCAGCGGGCCTCGCGTGATCATGCGTTCAACTGCCTTTTCGATTACCTGCTCAGGTTTCTTACCACCTAAGCGATTTCGCAATGTACGATCCTTGATCCCGCCCGGATAACCTGTGTGATAGTAGAATACTGCTTGGTCTAGCTTGTTTCCGGTCACCTTGACCTTATCCGCGTTAACAATGACAATGTGATCACCACAATCCACATGTGGTGTGAATTGTGGTTTGTGTTTGCCGCGCAGACGGGAAGCTACCAAGGCTGCAAGGCGGCCGAGAATCAGCCCATCCGCATCGATCAGCACCCAATTCCTTTGCACGTCCGTCGGCTTCAACGAAACGGTGGTTTTCATCACCTGATCCTCGATAAGGGGATTTAATTTCGAAACTCGCTATTTAGTCGCGGTGCGTATGCGCGAATTTTCAATCTCGGTCAAGCTGAAGCATATGAGGTATTATATTACCGCACCCATTTAGCCGTTGCTATCAAAGCATCAAAGACGGGTGTCTGCGCATCAAAGCCAAACGTATGGCGCGCCAGCCCAACGTCGGCCTGAAACGAGCCAGAAAAACCCTGCCACTGCCTCCAGTGTCCGAAACACTTTGCCGCTTCTCCCAGCCAACTGACCGGTATTGGCGCGAGAAACACTTTTCGTTCCAACCCATAGGCCAGTGCGCGGATCAGATCTGGAGTGGAAATCGGAGTGCGGTGCGCGGCCAGCACAACCTCAGGTGAACGCGCCGAAAGAGCCGCGTGGCCGATTAACGCCGCAAGGTCGTCGATTGCTATGAAGCTCCGCAGATTGCAGATAGCCCCAAACGGCAAGATCGGCACCCGCATAATCAGACGGACGAGACGGGGGATATTACCGGCGCAGCCTGGACCAACCACTGCACAGGGCCGGACAATGACCAGATTTGTTTTGGCCCCCACCAACATCGCTCGGACTGCCATCTCACCTTCAAACTTGCTCAACGCGTACCCGTCATCGGACGCTACAGGGGTCATCTCCGTTATTACCCCTGGCACGGATCTGCCGTGCACCGCGGCCGACGAAATCAGGACGAGCCGGCGAACGCCACACGACGCCGCTATTTCCGCAACCCGAGCAGCCGCTGTCACGTTCGCGGCTATCAAGCTAGTGCGATCGGGAGCCGCACGGTGCGCGTAGCCCGCGGCATGAACTACCACGTTTACTCCGCGCATCGCGTCGCGTAGCACTGAATCGGAGGTAGAAAGATCACCCGCACTTACCTCACGTGCAGCTCCTGAAATCGGGGCGGCTGACGGTTGGCCGCGACTTACGGCTATGACGTGGCAGCCCAACGCCCCAAGATTGCGAACGGCGGCGCGCCCTATAAAGCCGGAAGCGCCAGTCACCAACACATTCAATTTGCGCGAAGCTAATCCTGAATCCGACATTTTATTAATCCGCTTATTGGTCCACACACCCAAACTAACTTATGCATGCCAGAGATCAGCAGAATAGCGAAATCAATGCCGGTCGTGCACATTCATGGCATCCCTATGCAACTCATCGCTCACATTGCGATTCTGTGAGAGTCCTTTTTAAGGACCAACGCCGAGCATGACGCCAAGACATGTCGAAGACAAAGTGCACGACTCTGGCGGGCGTCACCGAGAACTTGCAGGTCCGTCGCTGCCGCGTGACATCCCATCGTTTATCCTTCCTAAATCGCAGTTGCTCCCGTTTGTGGTCGCACTGAAGTGCGTCGAACATAAAATTGAGGCCGGGAACGAAACTACATTTACCGTGCCACGCCGACCGAGTGGCACTCTTGGAAAGAGCGTAGTGCCGCCATGGCCGACCGCAAACGCGCTTCTCGTCTTACGGCGGTCCGGCCCTCCAGTAGCCCGCGCATTCCTCACTGGCCGGCCTATTGCGGCCCACAAAATCCTGTATAATTGCCACGCTTCTAACGCTTGGCAGTGCATCTGTTTAATACTAACGCAAACAACGCCTTCGAAATAAGGCTACAAACTCACGATGCATAAACTGTTTCTTTTCTTGCATTAAACCACGCGCCAAGCTCCCATACAGCACTTCCATCTAACAATCTGTCATGTCGTAACGCGCACAGAAAAATTTTTTCCTCGCCAGGCTTCCGCCACGTTTTCATCGTTCTGGGGAGTAAGCCAATGCCACGTAAACGTGATTTCTGCACCTTCTTTAAGGTCTTGGCTTGGCAACTCCACGGCGTGGACCCCAACACCCAAATCAGTGGTCGGCAACTCCTGCCAATTTAACCACCCATCAAAGCTGAAACGAACAATGGCTGGCGCGCAAAGTTCAACGCGAAGCACCTGCCCGGCCGGCATCTTGCTGCGACGCCATGCCTCACGCCAATCACGCAAACGAGGCTGACGCTTCTCGATAATGTAGCGTTGCCGCGTTTGCGGGGGCAGGTCGAACACAGCACCATCACGGAGGGAGCGGACCAGTTTTACATACTCCGCGTGTGCCCACACAAGCGGCATCGCCGATCCACTGGGTCGACCACGAAACAGTTCACGCTCGGGAATATCATTGGTATCCCAAACCTGTTCCGGAAACAATCCGCCGCGTGATGCACAATTTTCCATCGTCCGGCAAAGTGACTCCGCCATATCGGTGTCCCCGGCCAGTAGCGCGTAATGGGCACGTTCGCCGGTCAAGAGGGGCCAGGCGCGCCCGTGGCCCGTCCCATCAAACGGGCGGCCGTCATTATGCTCTCCGTAGCCATCGTCATTGTACCGATGCCAGACCGGTCCTTGCGGCAAGTCCACGCGCGTCAAACTGTCGATAACTTTAATAGTGTCGAGGATTCGCGGGTCGTGTGCATCGCGCAACCCAAACCGAACCAGGGCGATCGCGTCAGGTCCGGCCAAGTAGTCAGCGCGAACATCGGCTTCCAAACCTGGCCGATTCTGTATCGCCAGCCGCCCGTGAGCGTCGGAACGGGCCAAGTCATGATCCCCGTCGGGCGCAATGCGCAGATAGTAACCTGCGACTCCAACTGCTCGGGAGATCGTTGTATCCGTGACATAAATCCAATTTTCTATATCTGCATTCCATGCATCCGCCGTATCGCGCAGGAAATCGGCAATAAGCGGATTTTCCATGAAATCGGCAAGATCAGCCGCCGCGAGCAAGCCGGCAATTTCGACAGCAAGTGTCGCCGGCGTGTATCCGGAATTCTCTTCCCATCGATCTTGCGCGGTGGCCGGCCCATTACAAATGATGTAGCCGCAGGCCCGCCTTATCATGTCCCAATACTGATAAACCTCTGAATCCGGCACCGCACCGGTGCGGCGCGCCAGATCAAAAAGGAGAATTGGAAACGCCGTCTCATCCATCTGAATACCACCCCAGTAGGGCGAACCATCAAGCCAACAGTTTTGGGGCCAGTGACCATCATCCTCTTGGATCGCCCTCAAATAATCGAGCGTTCGACGAGCATCATCGAGCGCGCCGCATGCAAGCAGGGCGCCCGCGGACTCGACCAGATCTCGCGGCCAAACCAAGTGATAGCCGCCAAGATCATCATCCCCTTTAGACGCGCCCCAAGGGATCGACAGGCTCGCAATGACGCCTCCTGGAAATCCCGGACTCTCATGCACACGCAACATACTCGTACTAATACGGTAGTAATTGTGCGGAAGTTTGGCGCGGCTTGACGGATCCAGCTTACGCAACCCATCTTGCCAGCGGCGCCAGCCCAAACCGTATTCGCGTTCGGCGCGCTCGAATCCGCCGAGCAAGCTCATTCGCGCTTGGATGGCCGCTTCCTCAGGTTTGCGGCCAAAACCAATAGCTATCAGCGCTTCGTGGCTAATTTCTCCCGTAAGAGCGATGTTTCCGGATGACGCATGATTAAATATTTCAGCTAAGACACCATGGCGGCGCAATACCTGCCAACCATCGGATGCCCCTACAAAGCCAACGGAACGCGCGAGGAACCCCTCTCGACAAGCCAATGCTAGCGACGTACCGTCGCCCGTCGCAAAAAGCATGTCCATGCCCTTGTAGCGCCCCAGCCAACCCGAATTGTTCGAGCCGCCATTGACCAAATGCGGTGCGAGCAAAATGAAAAGCCGCAGGTGGGGCTGGTTGTCCGCCGGAAGAATCTGTATTCGTTGTAGCACCGCATCGTGGCGTGGGTCACAGAGCACATGCTTCTCAATTACGAAACGATCCTGACGGCACGTATTGCGAATCATGAATGCCGGAACGCCATCGGCCGCCCGACGAGCTTCAGTAAGCGTGTCACGCTTTTCTTCGACGAAAAGCCCTCCGGCACAACCATCCGTAACAATTAGCCCGCAGTCACGCGTGACTGCCTGGTCTACCCGAGGATAGTATATTTCGTTGAGAATTCCATGGCTATGCGTGAACCAAACATTGCTCAACGGTGAGAGGGCAGTGCCAACTCCGTCTTTTGCGCTTGAGGTCCAGCGGGGAACAAGACCAGGTCCACCGTACGCTTCCATCATTGCTAAAACCTCACTATGTAGATTTGGTCTGGCGCAAGGCCAGAAGTTCTGCCTGAAGACGCTCCACCTCGGCACGCAGCGCCGCCACCTCCTCACATTGCGCGCCCGGATCCGCAGTGGCGTCTTCATCAATGGTAAACGGTGCAAACATGCGCATTGCCCGTTCAATCATCGCCATATTCTGTCGACCAATCTCCTCGATCCCGGGAGGGAAGAAGCGTCCCATCGTTTCTTGCATCGCATCACAGAGCTGGCGCTGCTGGCGACCGAACTGAGTCATCGCAGATTCGAGATAGCGCGGCACCGCTGCCTGTAGATTGTGGCCATAGAGAACGATCAACTGCCGCAAAAAGTTGATCGGCAGCATCGCTCGACCATCTCGGCTTTCCTCCTCAACAATGATCTGCGTGAGCACGGATCGCGTGATGTCTTCTCCGGACTTAGCATCGAATACAATGAAGTCACGCTCTTCGCGCACCATCTGTGCCAAGCTATCCAGCGTGATGTAAGTTGAAGACTCAGTATTGTATAGGCGCCGATTGGCATATTTCTTTACCACTACCTGAACTTGGGGGGCTTCTTCCCGCACTTGGTTCATCGTATGGGCTCCTTTCCGCAGTTGCGGCAAATGCCGAGCGGACACCACGCTGCGACGCGGCAAGATGGCAGAATGCACTGCAAAATTCCAGTGATGACATTGTCTTGCCGGATCGAGCTTATGCAGAAAATCGGTTACGCTAATTTCCGGCGATATCGATAATCCCGGCCGGACGAACAAAAAACCAGTCCCAACAGTGCGGGGCGTTGAGCGAGATTGTTGTTCACATTCGTGTGACGATACTCTTCCTTGCCCTGTCCCACGGACAGGCGAGCCTACCCACAAAAAGCACAGTGGTCTTGTTGCTTGCCCATGGCTTGGCGTGCGGGTCGAAAGACGCTTTTTCAGCGGAGCGTCGTGGCTGCTGGCACGCGTGATGGATGGGCCTGCAATGGAGAAGCAAGACATTCATGCGTCAACAATAATGACATCGCCTGAGGTAGCTGGTTGCAGAGACCGGCCCGAGTCACAGCCATAATGTTACTATTCCGAAACATCGACCGCGGCGATTCCAAAAGATGCAAAGATATTTGTTGATTCGTTGAAGACAGATGCGCCAGGTGACATCATCGTCTGCAAAACAGCTCAGGAAATCGGAAAGATTGCGGCAATCGATGCGTCTGACAGAATGGTAGCAGATGACCCAGGGTCATGCCATTCAGGGTGCCCACCCGGTTAGAATCGCAATGCGCAGGACAATTTTGCATCGTTCGTTGCTACTGCTCAGCTTTGCTAATGCGAGTGGAAACATCGAACGTGGAGGAATCGTCCGTGAGCGGTTAATCATTGCATTTGTTTCTCCGGCGTCGCGCAGGTCGGCAAGCAGCGCCGATGGATCTCCGTATTCAAACTCGATAATGTCCAACTCCGCGACGGGCAGCGTAAAGTCAGCACGCTGGAGCAGCCCGGCGCAGTCAAGGAGATCAGGAAACAGCGCGATCCGCGGTGCCGCCCGGCCAGATAGCTCAAGTTCGGCATCTAGCAACGCCGCACGGAGGTTTCCCAAAGTTCCGGCCACCGGTATACTGGCGAGAAACAGCCCCCCGGGTCGTAACGCTCTACGCAACTGGATCAGCGCACCAGGCAAGTCATTGGTCCAATGCAATGCGAGATGAGCAACGATGAGATCGAATTTTTGCTCCGCGAATGGCAGTTTCTCAACGTCCATAACCACGGAAAGACCATCGGCGCGTCGTGCCATTGCGGCCGTGATATCAGATGAAACGACCGCGATCCCTCGTGTAGCAAGGAACTTGGCCACGGCGCCGCGCCCGCCGAAATCAAGTGCAAACCTAAATTGACGGTTCGTGTCGTCCAACCGGACGAGAACACGCTCGGCTAGGGTGTCAAGAACCTCATCCAGCCGCGCAATACGCATGGCCGCACGACAACGATGACGCTTGACCGCCGCTTGGTCGAATATCTCTATTTGAGGAACCATTAAGGATTTCTGCGTTTCAGGAGGGAAGAGAAAGTTGTTTTTGGTGTAGTAATAATTAGTGTTCGGCCTACCCCTTATATTGGTACTGCCATCCCATAATGGGATCACGGCTTGGTTACGGCGCCTTGCGAGCGCAGGGGAGCGATTACCATCGCGCTGCAGCCCGACATTCACCGAAAGTGCGGCGCTGAGTGAAACTATAGACTGGGCCCGCGCCGTTTGTTCTACCACCTCGACCTGTTACCACGTAATGGTCGTCTGTATTTTAAAAGGGAATAGACGCATTGCACGCACTGCTGACGCCACCAGTTTCTAAAAATTACGCATTATATCCCCTCTTGTGCACCGCCGCATGCGGCGTATGTGACAAATTGGAGATGAGCATGGCCATTATCGAAATTTACACACAAGCCTTCTGTCCCTATTGCAGCCGCGCAGTGAGTCTGCTGCGCCGCAAAGGCTTGTCGTTTACTGAAATTCATGCCCCGCGGGGAAGTGCCGCCCGTCGCACCGCCATTGACCGATCTGGAGGTCAGACTACTGTGCCGCAGATCTTCATCGATGGGCGATCTATCGGAGGCTGCAATGAGTTGCTAGCTCTAGATCATGCTGGCAAACTCGATTCTGTTCTCGGAGTTTGATCGCGACATGATCCATTATGCACTTCGATGCGCCGCCGAACATGATTTCGATGGCTGGTTTAAGAGCAGTGACGATTTCGAGCGCCTTGCACAGGGCGGTTATTTGTCATGCCCGCAATGCGGAAATACCATTGTTAACCGAGGAATAATGGCCCCGCGTATCGTTGGTAAGGCCGTTGCACCGCTCCCCATGGAGGTCCAGGCAACCCCGTTGCAGGGCGCACCCACCAAGACAAGTTCTGTCGAACTTTCCACTGCCCCTACCTCCTCGACTGGGCAGAAGAGGATTGTCGCCGGACCGATACCCGACGCCCTGCGTTCCATGCTAGCGCGAATCCGTCAAGAAGTTGAGGCGAATTGCGACTACGTCGGCGCTAATTTCGCGGAGGAAGCGCGGCGGATCCACGAGGGTGAAGCCCCCACGCGGGGAATTTATGGGGAAGCTACGGCCGACGAGGCCGAGTCCCTTGAAACCGACGGTATCAATGTTGCTAGAATTCCATGGGTACCGCTTAGTGATAGCTGATCAATTCAGCAGTTCCAGTATCGCCGTAGCTGCCTCGTCGCTGGGCAGGGCATGTGATTTTGGCCACAAGCTAGCGCGGACCTGAGCGAACCCAGCGATCTGCCGCTCCTGCGCCGCAGAATCATTAAGCAGGCTGGCAACCATATTTGCCAACCGGTCGGGAGAACAGTGCCCTTGGATCAACTCCGGTACCAGTTCACCGCCAAAAAGAAGATTCACCAAGGCCGCATGCTGGACAGTAACCATCCGGCGAGCGATTATGGCCGTAAGTGCATTGACGCGGTAGGTCACCCCCATCGGGGTGCCAGCCATTGCCAATTCAAGCGTCGCCGTGCCGGATTTGGTCAACGCAACTGCGGCAGCGGCAAAAGCATCATATCGATCGGCAATCCCCGTTATCATAAGTGGCTTTATTGGCCACGAGACCGATGCCTCCTCAAGCTGCGCAAGCATTGCCGGTGCCGCCGCGGCAAGAACCGGAACCAAGTCCATCCCCTTGTCCGTCAGCCTTCTCATAACCTCGCCGTATATTGGCATGAGTCGAGAAATCTCGCCACGCCGACTCCCCGGCATTAGAATCATTGGCTTCGCAGCTGCGGGAAGGCCGTACTTGGTCCGAAAGCGTTCGGGGCTGCCCTGATCAGCTCCCGACTCCAAGACCGGGTGACCAACGAAAACCGGGGCAAGCCCATAAGGCGCAAAAAACTCCGGTTCAAACGACAACAGGCACAAAAGCTTATCCCATAAGCCCGGGAAGTGGCGTACCCGACCTGAACGCCAAGCCCAGACTTGGGGCGCCACGTAATGAACCCGGCGGATCCCCTGCTCCGCAATACGTCGCAGGACCCGTGTGCAGAACCCTGGGCTATCAATCGTGACCACCACGACCGGCCGCCGCCGCAGAATGTCTTCCACGGTCTGATCAAGTCGCGCTCTCAGCAACCGCAACCGTGGCAGGACCTCCGCTAGGCCCATTACCGTAAGGTCCTGCATCGGGAATAAAGATGCCATACCCTGTTCGGCCATTCGTTCACCGCCGATTCCGGAGAATTCCAACCCGTGGTCTGCGCGGCGCATAGCTGCTATGAGGCGGGCGCCCAAAACATCGCCACTGGCCTCGCCTGCAACAAGATAGATCAAGGACCGCACGGTGCTTTGCTGTGACGTTAGCGCAACACTAGCCCCCTGCGTTCGTTGCAGGGGAATGTTCAGGCCCCGCAATCAGCGCCGGCAATGCCTGCCGGAAGCGTGCCAGCGCAGCTCTTTTCTCCGACCGCGACAAACCCGGCTCCGCAGCCACGGCCGGGCAGTATGCGGTTACCGCGTAATTGGTTAGCTCCTCCCGCGTTGCATTCGGGTATAGCTTGCGCACCTCATCAATGAGTGCCCGTGTCCGGTTCGGCAAGGTATCGGTCGTTACCCCTTCCATGATTGTCATCCAGTGGTTGCCCGGATCACTCATCGGCGTCGATAGCAGAGGACAGCCAAGCTTGCGTGCTGCAGCAGAGCCAATCGGCGACAAATTAAGATAGTCCCGGTCTGCTAGGGCAATTTGGCGAGGCGGCGCAGTCTCACGCAGTTTCAATACGTCCTTAGCAGTTGCATCGGCTACCCCTGGATTGCCCCACGCCGTGCGCACATAATTTGCGATTGCAGCAATCTCTTCGTCATTCAGTACGTCCGCAAAACCCGGCATCGCCGGTCCATTTTTGTGCCATGGAATTAGTCCACCAAGCATAGCACCAATCAGATTGTCGGGAGGGCCGTTCCAAACAGATTGATTGCCTGCGAGGTTCGGAAAAACATCTACGATCCCTGCGCCGTTCGCTTGGTGGCATGCTGCACAATTAGCCGCATAAAGGCGCTTGCCCTCCACGATCATTGCTGGGTTAGCCGACACAGGCTTCGGAGGCGTCTCGCGTGGCGGAGTCGCCGTCTGCAAGTAAGCCGCCAGATCATTGATATCGGATTCCGGAAGTTGGCTGAGGCTGAAATCGACCACCGCTTTCATGGGGCCGTATGCCCCCCCCCTGCTTCATGTCGCCGCCTGCGTGCAGGTACGCCACAAGAGTCGCCCGACTCCAGCTGCCAACGCCGTATTTCTTCGATGATGAAATATTAGGCGCGAACCAGGATTCACCCAAGATTCGTGTCCCCGCCAAACTTTCATCTTGTTTTGTTGCATATAAGAAGTTGCGCGGCGAATGGCACGCATCACAATGCCCGAGGGCTTCAGCCAAGTAGGCACCGTGACGTACGGCGGGACTCCAACTCTTTTTGTAGTGAATGGGTCCAGCATTAAAAAATAAGAGTCGCCAAGTCAGCAGCCCAGCCCGGATATTAAACGGAAAACCTATGCTGTTGGACAGATGTGCAGCATTCACGGGCGGGATAGCGTCAAGATACGCCTTGATCGCCGTCACATCGGGCTTCGATAGTTTTGCGTAGGATGGATATGGCATTGCCGGGAACAGGTACTTCGGGAACACCAGCAGCGACGAACCTGGTGCAATCCCCCAGTGCATCGCATTCCAGAACTGAGTGTCGTTCCAGTTTCCGATACCGGTAGCTTTATCGGGTGTTATGTTGGGAGAGTAAAGCGTACCGAACGGCGTAACAAATGACTTTCCACCGGCAAACATCATGCCACCCGGCGCTGTATGACAGGGCATGCAATCACCAGCTGCTGTGAGGTACTCGCCGCGCCGAACTTCGGCAACTTGTTTCGCGTCCATGCCCTTCGTGTCAGGCGCGGGCAAGGCTGGTATGTTGGTGCCCGCCGCAGTGATCGGCGTTGGCCTGTAAGCAAAATCGGCCAGATCACCAAATGCAAATGCAGCCCCCACTCCCAGGGTTACTATGGTGACGGCGGCTATCGAGAGCGACACGAGGCGAGTAGCAAGCGGGCGATGGATCTTTCTCATCATTGTGTTTCCGTCCTGAACTTATTGCCGTGGCGTACCTCGTCGTCGGTCTAGTCTCGAAGTCCACCCGACGCTTCCGTAGCTCATATTCCACGGATAATTTTCGATAAACCGGACCGCACCGCGGGGCAAGGCTCGGCGTGAATCTGGCCAAGCCCCATGCTGTTTCGGGTGTGATTTCCTTTGGCAAGAGCAGCCGAGGAAAAAGAACAAGCGTCGCCACCCTATGTGATCGCGAATACCTAACTCAGATTGTCAAGCTCGAAACTAGTGTCCTGATTCGGAAGTCATCTGCATTTTAGGCATTTGTTGTGAGGGAGCGCAGACAGAAGCGTTGGATTGAGGCGGTGATGGCGCGCTCGAGATCGGCGGGCACGTTGCGCTCGACCTCGTCGAGGAACTTGCGAAACTCCTGTGTGCGATGGCGAAGCATGCATTTGCCGATAATGGCCCCCGCTTTCACGTCGAGCGCGGCAAACAGCAAGGTAGGGCCGTGCCGCGTATAGTCGTGGGTGTGCCGCTCGGGCTGGCCGGGCCGCATTGGCAGCAAAGGTT
>JAJZCS010000036.1 GCA_021829055.1 Pseudomonadota bacterium | reverse complement strand
CGCCCGGACAACAGGAAAAACGCCGCAAACAGCACCACTCAGCAAAAAAAAGCACATCAGCTGCGCCCAAGCCAGCGTCGTTGACCCAAAATCGTTCAGAGCATCAGGTGGATGGAAGTGCCCAGCTTCTTGTTGTCAAAGCTTCTCGACCTGACCGTATTCTAGATCCACAGGAGTCTGGCGACCGAAAATCGATACTGCCACCTTCACCCGGCCATGCTCCTCATCAATTTCCTCGATCACGCCGTTAAAGCTGGTGAATGGCCCGTCGGCGACGCGTACCTGCTCCCCAACCTCAAACACAACTGCAGGACGGCGATGTTCTGTGCCCTCCTTGACCTGCCGCATCATTCGGTCGGCCTCGGCATCCGAAATAGGCGTTGGCCGTGTCTTGGTGCCCAGAAATCCGGTCACCTTCGGAATGTCGCGGACAAGATGCCACGATTCGTCGGTTAGCTCCATCTTCACCAGAACATAGCCGGGGAAGAACTTACGCTCTGCATTGACTTTCTGCGACCGGCGGACCTCCACGACCTCCTCGGTCGGAACCATGACACTCTCGATCTGGTCAGCCAGCCCCTTCTGGGCGGCAGCCTCCTGAATCTGGCTCGCGATTTTTTTCTCGAATCCGGAATAAACGTGCAAAACATACCAACGTTTGGCCATGAACCGTCTTAGCTCCCGATCCCGAACAATGTTTGCATGACGACCCCGATCACCTGATCGACCACCACGAAAAAAACAATCGTCACCGCGACCATCGCGAGCACAAGCCCTGTTGTCGTCAACGTTTCGCGGCGCGACGGCCATGTCGTTTTCGTTGCCTCACCACGCACTTCGCGCATGAATTTCGCCGGGTTGAACGCCAATTCAGTCATACTCCATTCATCATTCGCTTGTGCGGTATCATATCCCGCCCTGCCGACCCCGAATCCAACCCTGCAACTGGCAGGGGTGGAGGGTCTCGAACCCCCAGCCTCCGGTTTTGGAGACCGGCGCTCTAGCCAATTGAGCTACACCCCTGCGAACCGGGCAGAGAAAATACGGGCGCAGACCCCGCCTTGCACACCGTGCGCGTCACGCTGTCAAGAGAGATTACGGTTCGACGATCCGATCATCCGTTGGAGCGGGCGATGGGAATCGAACCCACACAACCAGCTTGGAAGGCTGGGACTCTACCGTTGAGCTACGCCCGCTTTGCGGTAGCGGTCATAGGGCGCGCAGCAAGCCAAGACAAGAGGATCAGAGACGCCCCCCGATCGCGACCGGCGCGTTCTTGTAAAGCATGTAGAGTGCAACAACAAATACGAGGCCCGCGAAGATCCGGTTCAGGGCGGTACGGCGAGGGGAAAGTCGGATTGCGAGGCGCATGCCAAGCGCTCCGCCCAAAATGCCCCCAGCCACGAATTCCGCCGCCACCAGCCAATGGACGAGGCCAGAAAAGGCGTAGTTGATTGCTGTGGTCAGGCCGAAAGTCCCGACCGAAAGCAGCGACGAACCGATCGCCAGAATCATCGGCATGCCCGTCGATACCAGCAGGCCGGGCACGATGAGAAAGCCACCGCCAATTCCGAAGAAGCCGGAGAGTCCGCCGACGAGCAAGGCTGCCGGAACAACCGGAAGCATACTCCTGCCTCGCATCGCATCAGGACGCTCCTCCACCTTTTCGTCTGCAAGGACAGAGGTATTAGGGGATTTGCGCGGCCGCAACATCAGGGCGCCTACGACAATCATCAGGATTGCGAAGAGGAAAAGCAGTTGCCTGCCATGCATGATTTTGCCCAGCGTTGAGCCGACCGCAGCGCCTACCATGCCAAAAACGGCGAAAAGAATAGCGCTGCCCCAGCGCACATTTCCCTTGCGGGCATGCCCCGCAAAATTAGCGAATGCGTTGGCGGAAACCGCGAGTGCGCTGGTGCCGATTGCCGTATGCGGTGTAAGCCCAACAACATACAGCATCAGCGGTGTTGCCAAGATTGACCCCCCTCCCCCGATCAAACCCAGCGTGAATCCGACAATGCCGCCCCCCAGTAGGCTCAGCAAGGCTTGCGTCAGCACGGCTGACATTCCGGCCGCACGCCTCCTTGAAGAGGCTTACCTTCTCGCGTGACGGCACCCGAGCGTCGTTGAAAGGTCGTTTCGACAAGCTGTTGGGTCATTAGGGCGGCACTCTTCTCGGCATCAGCCATGGTTCGGCCTGGTGGCGGAAATCCTCGAGCATGCTTTGATTCAGCACGTATTCCGCGTCGCTAAACATATATATGATATATTGCAAGTATTAGGCAGTCTGCGCGGCCTCCTGCACCACCATCAGAGACGCGAGGCAGCGGGCCATAGCAAGTCACGAAGCCGCTAGCGAAAAGACTGGAGCACCTCACATGCTGAACGAGCAGGGCAAGGAGCTGCTGAAGTGACCGTTGGCCCGCACGAAGAGGCCGTCCCGCTCCAAATCGTGGATCAACGCGGGCAGGAAGAAGGTCGTCGCTTGCCCAAAACGATGCCCTTGCTGTCGCGCTAGCGATGTTCAGTCTGGACAGAAACCCGCGTGCGCCCCCAACGCGTACGCAGCTCAAAGTCACCGCGGGACCGATCCACGCGCCACAGGCCGCATCGATTAGCCGCGGCGAGCGGCAGCGGCGATCAGCGTATTTTCAAGCAGGCAGGCGATTGTCATCGGGCCGACTCCGCCGGGAACAGGGGTAATTACTCCAGCGACGGAAACAGCTTCACCGAAAGCGACATCGCCGACCAGCCCTCCATGGGTCCCCCGGTTGATGCCAACGTCGATCACGGTGGCACCTGGTGCAATCCAATCGCCGCGCACAAATTCAGCTCGGCCGATTGCAGCGATCAAGATGTCACAGCGACGGCACTCGGACGCGATGTCGCGGGTGCGGGAATGCGCAATGGTTACCGTGGCATCAGCGGCAAGCAGCAGCGAGGCCACCGGGCGCCCCACGATGTTCGATCGCCCAAGGACGATGGCGCGCGCTCCGCGCAGCGGCACCTCGGCTTCACGCAGTAAAAGTAGAATTCCACGCGGCGTACAAGGAACCAGCCGGGGCATTCCGAGTGCCAGGGCTGCAACGTTTTCGGGATGAAACCCATCAACATCCTTTAAAGGATCGATTGCGCGCACGATCAATCCTGCATCGATGTGCGAAGGTAGCGGGAGTTGCACAAGGATGCCGTCCACACCTGGGTCCTCGTTCAGCTGCGTGATACAGGCGTGTAGGGCTGACTGGCTGGTATCAACAGGAAGGCGGATTGTATTCGACTCGAATCCAACCTCGTGTGCCGCACGTTCCTTGTTGCGAACATACACGGTGCTCGCGGGATCCTCACCGACCAGAACGACTGTCAAACCAGGGCGGTACGGCAGTGCCTGCACTTTTTCAGCGATTTTTATCCGTAGCCTCGCTGCAACCGCCTTGCCATCGATGATATGTGCGCCTCGCTGCATGGAGCCTAGTGAAAACCGGATGTGATGAGAGAACTGTAAAACCCGGCCAGAAAGATCTGCAAAGCGCGGAGGAGAAGAAACACGATGATGAAGGAGATATCGATTCCACCCAACGGCGGAATGAATCGCCGCACGGGAGCGACGACGGGCGTCGTAACTCGGCCCAGAAAATCACCAATCATATAGACGGTGCGGTTGTGGGAATCGAGAACGCCAAACGCTTCTAACCACGAGAATATCGCCGCCGCGATCAGCACGTAGATCAAGATCTCGATGACCTCGTTGGCGAACCAGAAAATCGAATAGAGCATTCTTGTCTCCTTACGACATAGTGCGGGTTACCCCAGGCCAGTGCCCCATGGCAATGCGTCATGCGAGTTCTCAGCGTTCATTCCACGCGGACCACTTGACGGGCGCAGCCGGTTGCGCGATGCGGCAGGTCGGGATGGGGCTGTAGCTCAGTTGGGAGAGCGCCTCGTTCGCAATGAGGAGGTCAGGGGTTCGATTCCCCTCAGCTCCACCATCCCTGTAACATGAAGGTCGCATGGCCGATCCAACCCGAGATGCCGCGTTTGACCTGATCTCGGCAGTATTTGACCGACACAGTTCGCTCGATTCGGCGCTTGGTCGGCTTCCGCCCGGAATGGCTCCGCGTGACCGCGCTGCGGCGCATCGCATTGCGGCGTCGGTTCTCCGTCATGCAGGAAGCCTCGACGCCATACTGGATCAGCATCTTCGGCGCGCCCCTCCGGAAGCCGTGCGGCACATCCTACGGATTGGCGCCGTTCAAGCGGTCTTTCTTGGAACCTCGGCACACGCAGCGGTCGGAACCTCGGTTGAATTGGCAAAAACTCGGAAGCTTGCTCCTTTTGCCGGCTTAATTAACGCCGTGTTGCGCCGGATTGCGGCAGAGGGAAAAAGCGTCGTGAACGCGCTTGATCTGCCTCGCCTCGACACACCCCCCTGGCTCTGGGCTTCGTGGGGCAGCCGTGCACGCGATATCGCAATCGCAAATGGGAAGGAAGCACCGCTGGATCTGTCACTCATGCCCGGCGCACAACCTCCTCCTGGCGCTAACATGCTGCCGACCGGGACAGCCCGGCTGCCAGCAGGTACGGATGTGACGGCCCTTCCCGGCTTTGCCAGCGGGGATTTCTGGGTTCAGGATGCCGCGGCGTCTCTGCCGACAAGGCTGCTCGGCGACGTACGAGGACGGCGTGTCCTGGATCTGTGCGCAGCACCGGGAGGCAAAACTGCGCAACTCGCAGCGGCCGGCGCCCATGTTACAGCCGTGGACCGCGACAAGGATCGAGTCCACCGGCTGCAGAAGAATCTTGAGCGGCTGAAGCTTTCCGCGGAGATCGTCATTGGCGATGCACTCACCTACCGGCCCGCTGAAAAATTTCCCTTTATACTCCTTGATGCACCATGTTCAGCTACCGGAACAATCCGGCGGCACCCCGAGATTCTCCTTCGACGCAGACAGGATATCGGCGCCTGCGTGAAACAGCAGAACCGACTACTCGAGACTGCGCTAACGATGTTGGCCCCTGGGGGGCTTCTCGTTTACGCTGTTTGCTCGCTCCAATCGCCTGAGGGAGAGGGTGTTACTGATGCGGCGTTGGACCGTCACGCCATCATGATCGACCCCATCGACGCGTCCATCGTTCCCGGTCTTGCGTGCGCGATATCCTCACGCGGTCTGTTGCAAACCGACCCCTCCATGTGGGCCGACCAAGGCGGTATTGATGGTTTTTTTGTTGTGCGCCTGCGTCAAACTCACAACACTTAACAAAGTATATTTTTGTATATCGTTTGATATCGTACAATTTTAAACATGTCGTGGCGGTAATAGGACTCCGCCGACGAGTGCGCATATCCGACAACTTATAACAACCCTCGATCGTAACGTATTAAGGTTGCTCACGTTGGGATAGCGGCATTTCTCCCCCTGAAATGAGCAGGAAGCGAAAGACCTTCGTTCGCAACTAGGCTTTCGCGGAAACTGTCAGCGCGGTGTCAGTTTTGCGTGGCGTCACCCACCAAAGCGCTTCGACATGGCAAAAAATGAAACCATACCCTCATTATATTCTTGTTAGCTCTTGAAATATCGAAAATGGGACTGGCGCGCCTTAAATGAGGCATGTATAAGGCTCGTTATGGCTACGAAAAAATCCGCCCCCCACGAGACGGTCGGTCAGCGAATTCGCGCCCTCCGTCTTGCCAACAACCTTACGCAAGATGAATTTGCAGACAAGCTCGGCGTGTCGCGATCGGCTATAGCACAATGGGAAACGGACCGTGCCGGTCAGGTTCGTGAAAATCTCGAACGGATCGCAAAGGTTCTCGGAACATCGCTGGCTTATCTGGTGTCCGGCGAAACCGGCTCGCTACGAGGTGACGAACTGTCCCTGATGCGCCTCTATCGCGCATGCGCTTCGGAAGATCGTCAAATTCTGCTGCGTACGGCGAAACGGCTGGCGCGAGGTTAAAACACACGAAAAACAGATCGGTTCGCCGGTTGTTTTTCGCAGTTCCGTGATTGGCCCCTATGCTGGACTATACGGCTTGGTGTGCCAATCTCGCCGAACAACGTTGGGCAACGGACGTTAACAGTTGAGCAAGCAAGGTAAGGCCCGCGCAGACGCCTTGGTAGTTGTCAGTGGGTTGCTACCTTCCAGAACCCAGGCGGCAGCTGCCATCATGGCAGGTCAGGTTTATGCGGGCGATCGACGGATCGATAAGCCGGGCGCAATAATCCCGACCAATACACCCTTTACATTGCGCGGCCCTCCGCACCCATGGGTTTCACGGGGCGGCCTCAAGCTTGCCCACGGGCTCGATCATTTTGGATTCGCGCCCGACGGCCGGATATGTATCGATATTGGAGCGTCGACGGGAGGATTTACCGACGTACTGCTCTCACGCGGCGCGGCGGTGGTTCATGCTGTTGATGTCGGACATGGGCAGTTGGCCTGGAAACTCCGACAAGATCCGCGTGTTATCGTGCATGAGAAGACGAATGCGCGCGCCCTCGATTCCTCACTGATCACCGAACCGATTCAGTCACTGGTCTGCGATGCCAGTTTTATTGGCCTTCGCACCGTCTTGCCGGCAAGTCTGGCACTGTGCACAGGCGGAGCGTTTGCCGTCGCCTTGATCAAGCCACAGTTTGAAGCCGGACGCCAACACGTCGGCAAAGGGGGCGTGGTGCGAGAGCATGCTGTGAGACAAGAAGTCGTCGCGACAATTAAGACATGGTGGCAGAGCTTGCCGGGTTGGCGCGTTATCGGCGTGACCGAGAGTCCGATCACGGGGCCGGAGGGTAATGTCGAATTTCTGATTGGTGCGGTGCACGAGTAGCAAAAAGCAATCCTTTTGCTGCTTGCGCCTAGTCAGCTGCCGACGCTGTGCGGACCTACCGCGGGTGGAGCGGACGTTCGGACCCCTGAAATCAGTCGATCTTGCGATCCGGCCGGTTCATCACTAGCTCTCGCCGCGAGTGCGCGCGCATGTCTTCCTCTGCATGATGGCCTATTACGTCGAGTGGCATCTGCGCGACGCCCTCAAACCGCTGCTGGTCCAGGATCATGACCGGCAGGGACCGAGGCAAAGCGGCAATCGCCAGTGTCGCCCCTGCGGCGACCTCGCAGGCGGCCCAGTGCAAGCGCGGGCGCCGCCGCAACGACGAAAACCCGCCACTCTCGAGCTTCCCCGACGTGATGGCGCACCTGGCCACCCAAACCCTCAACGCCGCCGCCCTGCCCAAGGCACCCAGCGCCACCTTCACCACCCTGGCCAACCCCCCCCCGCAACCCTGCAGACTGCAGCCTTCGTCCTGCTCGGGATCGAGCCTATGCGTGCCCAGTAAGACGTCAAAACCAGATCGAAAATTCCGCCCATAACTCCAGGGGACTCTCGTTCAGACCAATGAAAATTTCGGTCTAAACACTTAGGCAACATTCCGCGATGCCCGGCGTCATAAACCACAGACAGCAGTCGATCATTCGTAGCGGAATTGCTTGATGACTGACCCAATCAAGGTAGCTACTTACGCGTCGAAAAGCTCTTTAAGATGTTGCTGCCGACGATAGCTTCCCTTACACGGCTGCTAACCGCATATTGATCTTTCGCTAACCGCTAACGGCGAATCACGTGAACTCGCAGATGCGCCGGCGCTTCGGCCCACCGATGGATCGGGGTACGAAAAAGCGGAGTGAGAGCATCGCCACGCTATACGACCCGGAAACTCCGGGCTTTCCGCATGGAGCCATGCATCTGCGTTCGTGACCTTGTCCGGTCACCGTCCCAAGCTCGGAGATCTAAAATTTAGTCACAATTTTTTGTTTCGTCTCGCTAGATTTTTTTGCAACACACAAATTGGCAATTTGCTGAATAATGAGCAAATTGACTTGAAATTAGCCGCGATGCATGTAATGCTTTTTTATAATCAAAGCGTTACGGGAGACAGCGTAATGGCCAAGCGGGATGTGCAAAATCCGAGCCAGAAGGCGCGTCAGGTGCTGGCTGTGGGTGCCGTTCTGGCTACGCTCGTCATTGCAGGCAAGACGGCCTGTGCGAGCATTCCTCTTCCTTATGATTTTCAGGCACCCCCGCCAAATCTCAATGTAGTCGCGTTTTACAACGAGTTTTCCTCGGCCAATAGTTTCTACACATCCAATGGCACACGGGTCCAGGATTCTCGAATTCAAGCCGATGTCTCGCTCGTCCGGCTCATCCACACATGTTCGCCGATCAACGGCATGCCTTGGGGCGTCCAGATTCTCGCGCCTTACATCGCCTACCTCGGCAGCCAGCAGGTGTTCGGCGCTACGCAGTCGGCCAACAGTGGTTTCGCCGAGCCCCAGTTATCTGCATTTATCTACCCCTATAGTAACCCGAGCGAGGACTCGGCGCTGGCCATTTCGTACTTCCTCAGCCCGCCGGTCGGCTCCTACGACGCCGGTTATACGTTGAACGCGGGCAGCAACAACTGGGTCAACAATATCGAAGTGCTGTACAGCCATATGCTTTTTGGAACCCCGAAAGGTCAGCGGCTGGAACTCGACATTGCTGGTGATGCGTTTTTCTACAGTGCCAACAACGATGTGGGCGTTGGCCCGTTTCGGCCCGTCCTGCATACAGAACCTGCTGAACAGGTCATCGTGTACCTGCCGTACGTGATCTATCCCAAAACCGCCGGTTATGTCGGCCTTACTTTTGAGCAGACCTTCGGCGGCAAACAATATCTCTCTTACGCCAGCCAATCTATCGATACCGGCAACCGCAATGACGCCACACAGATTGGAATCGATTTTGGCTCTTTCGTTGCCCCAACCGTCGCCCTCGAAGGCCAAATTTCGACGGACGTCAGGGTACGCGGCGGACCGAAAAGCAATGCTTTTTTGTTTCAGGCCATCAAGGTGTTCTGAACGCCACTCTTACGGAACTGGCCGGGCCTTTTCATACCCTGCGGGGATCTAGACTTGAGGCTTGTGGCATTAGATCTGCGCACCGGTCCGCCCCGCAGCATAGCAGCTCCGAGACGGATTCACGTCAGTCCGGAGCTCGGGCCCGGGAGGCCGCTTAGCGTCAAGCAGCCCCGCCGTCTTCCTAATGATCCAGCCGGAATTGCGGCAGGCGATACTCCTGCCCTTTCGCCGCAATCTTCTTGCTGGCCAGCAGCACCGACCTGGGCGCTCTTGTTGTTTGTACCATGCCTATCTCTGGTTAACGCAGACCTTATACTACGGATAGTCGGGGCCACCGTGTCGGGATTGTTCCGAACGACTGAAGCCGCCGTATTCAGGGCAGGCATGCCAAACCTCTCTGCCCCAAATGTCGCGATCGTATGCGTTAACCGGATAGGCGTGGTTTGTACGAAGCATTCCCCGTTTCACACGATAGCGTGAAACCTCTGCGCTACCGTCAAAGGCCCGTTTACTCAGCGACACCTTTGGGCATAGCAACCCGCAACATGTCGAGATTACGCTCAAGCAATGGCGTCGTCTGCCCGGCAATGGCTTTGAACTCAGGATTCGTCCCATTCCAAGCCTCGTCCCTGAACACTGCCAGCGCGCTCTCGTGGCTTGAGATCTCGTCGCGCAGAAATTCAACCGAAATGTCGGGCTCCGGGTGATAGGTCAGCGATACGAGCAATGCCTTGAACTCGATCGGGAGAGCGTCCGGCAGCCTGACACCGTTACGGGAGGCAAGCGACCTGATCACCGGTTCGTACTTCTCAGCGTCCGCGCAAATCTTATCAGCTGCAGGCTTCACCCCCGGACTGAGATTACTTTTCTGAACGATGCTACACGCAGCAAGATCGAAATGAACCAGTTGATAGGCCGCGGTAACAAAATTCAAGTCCTGTGCGGAAACATTAGCTGTCCTCGGCGCTTGCGCCGTTGTCGTGCAGCCGACGAGCCCCAGCAAACTTGCTACGACCCCGCACCGTGCCAATCGCATCATGGCCTTGACCTCCTTTTTCGATCTGCGCACCCGACGCGAGAGCATCAGGCTGCCCGCCCTGTCCGCTCGCGATCGCATGCGGCGCTCCCTAGATACGCATACCGACTGTGGCAAAGAACCTACGCCGCGTGAAGAGAAATTCATCCGGGCCGCCATGAAAAACCGCGACAGGAGAAGTCGCCGTGTGGTGACCCCGGCGTGACTCGAACACGCAACATCCTGCTTAGAAGGCAGGTGCTCTATCCAGTTGAGCTACGGGGCCGCCCGCAAATGATGCCGCAAAACCCAATTGCTGGCCAGAGCGCCTGCGCGAGCCCACGTTTTTCCAGGGCGGCTGAAAGCCTCCCCCGCTTGACAGCGATCCATCGGGGCAAGCATCTACTCAGGAGAGGCTTTTCATAGCGAGGCGAAACATCATGCAACACCGCATCCGGCGCCTGTTGGTCGCCAATCGATCAGAAATCGCGATCCGCGTGTTCCGCGCGGCTACCGAACTCGGTATCGCGACCATTGGCGTTTATGCTGAAGAGGACAAGCTCTCGCTCCATCGCTTCAAGGCTGACGAAGCCTATCGCATCGGCCACCAACAAGGCAGCCGGAGACTGGGACCGATCGAAGCCTATTTATCGATCGATGAGGTTCTGCGCGTCGCCCGTGAAGCTGCGGCCGACGCCATCCACCCCGGCTACGGATTTCTGTCGGAGAATCCCGAGTTCGCGGAAGCCTGCGCTGCGGCCGGCATTCTGTTCATCGGGCCGACACCGAAAACGATGCGCACGCTCGGGAACAAGGTGTCCGCCCGTAATCTTGCCATCTCGGTGGGTGTTCCCGTCATGCCTGCCAGCAAGCCGCTCCCAACGGATGGGGAGGAGATCCAGCGGATTGCTGATGAGATCGGCTATCCGCTTATGCTAAAGGCCTCATGGGGTGGGGGCGGGCGCGGTATGCGCCCGATCGAGTCTGGGGCGGACCTGCTGGAGACGGTTGCCACCGCCCGCCGAGAGGCCAAGGCGGCGTTCGGTAACGACGAAGTTTATTTCGAAAAGCTTGTGCGCCGCGCCCGTCACGTCGAAGTACAAATCCTTGGTGATTCTCACGGCAACCTGGTCCATCTTTTTGAACGGGACTGTTCGATCCAACGCCGCCACCAGAAGGTGATTGAACGCGCTCCTGCGCCCTACCTTGATCCCAAAACACGATCGGCTCTTTGTGATGCCGCGTTGGCGATAGGCCGCGCCACCAGCTATGAGAACGCTGGTACGGTCGAGTTCCTTCTGGATCGAGACACGAACCAATTTTACTTCATCGAGGTGAATCCGCGCATCCAGGTGGAGCACACGGTCACCGAAATGGTAACCGGCATCGACATCGTCAAAGCCCAGATCCGTATCGCCGAGGGTGGCCATATCGGCGATCTTGCTGAAACCGGCGTCCCCAAACAGCCAGGCATTACCCTTGACGGCAACGCCTTGCAGTGCCGCATCACAACGGAAGACCCGGAAAACAATTTTGTCCCTGACTATGGTCGCATTTCCGCCTATCGGGGGGCCTTTGGCTTCGGTATCCGCCTTGATGGCGGCACCGCCTATTCTGGCGCGGTCGTCACGCGCTTCTACGACGCACTGCTCGAAAAGGTCACCGCGTGGGCACCGACTCCTGAAGAGTCCATTTCGCGCATGCTGCGAGCCATACGCGAATATCGCATCCGCGGGGTCACAACGAATTTACCGTTTCTTGAAGCTATTCTCACCCACCCCGCGTTCGCCGCGAACGATTACACCACCCGCTTCATCGACGAAACGCCGGAGCTGTTCTCTCTCCCGAGGCGCCGCGATCGCGCCACCCGCCTGCTCCGCTACATCGCGGATGTGACGGTCAATGGCCACCCAGAAACTCGCGGTAAGCGCCGACCTTCCGCCACCGCCCGGAGGCCTGAAATTCCCCTTTTCCGCCCAAAGAATATTGAGGGAACCCGACAGCTCTTGAATCGCCTCGGGCCACGGGGTTTTGCCGAGTGGATGCGCGCGCAATCGCGCGTACTCGTCACCGACACGAACCAATTTTACTTCATCGAGGTGAATCCGCGCATCCAGGTGGAGCACACGGTCACCGAAATGGTAACC
>JAJZCS010000035.1 GCA_021829055.1 Pseudomonadota bacterium | reverse complement strand
AGATACCTTAAGGCGGCCTAGATCGGCCACTTACCACAATCTCTGAAAGCTTGCAGCAGCGCGCGCCGTCTGTCTTAGCCTAGGCTCTGACGAATGCGCGCGGCAATGCCATCCGGAGCCAAGCCGCTAAGAGATAGAAGATAGTCGCGACTCCCAAGCACATGCTTGTTCGTGCGAGCAAGCGAGAGTGGGTGGCTCCGCATTTTGGCCAGAATATCTGGCGCCACCTCGGCGATGCTAGCGAGGAGTGGATTGCCGAAATGCTCTTCGAGGAAGAAAGCATTTCCAATGCCTTCAAAGGCTGCGCGCAGCGCATCCGGTTCATGCGGATTTAGCGTAGGAAAGCTGAGCACGCGCACCGCTATCCCGTCCGCTGCCAACATGTCTGCCACAGCGAGCGCATTTCCGACGATGGGGCCGGAGGCCGCGATGCAGATCTCCGTTCCCGCACGCAGCATCAACGGTCGGCCGATGACAAAACCCGGCTTAGAGCGGTGAAGATTCGGCTCTCCTCCCTTACCCAGCCGCAGATAGGCCGGCCGGCCAGCGGCGACGATCGCTTCCACTGCACAGGCGGTCTCTACAGGATCGGCGGGAGCCAAGACCGTCATGCCATCGAGCGCGCGCATAATAGCCAGATCCTCGACAGCATGATGTGAGTAGCCTGATGCGCCGTAGGCAACACCGCCACCGACCGCGACCACACAAACTGGCAGGCGGTGATAACAGATGTCGTTGCGGATCTGCTCGAGGCAGCGCAGTGTCGGGAAATTGGCGATGGAGTAGGTGAATGGGTAATAGCCTGCCATAGCCAGCCCCGCTGCCAAGCCGGTCATATTCTGCTCAGCGACACCAGCATTTAAAAAGCGGTCAGGAAAGCAGTTTTGAAAGCGCTCCAACACGGAAAAACCAAGATCGCCGGTGATCAGGAATGGGCGCGGATCGGTCTCCGCTATGGCGCTCAGCGCGTCCACAAATCTGTTTCGCATGATGCTCCGCCAAGTTCAATCAATGCCGCGTCCGCATCATCCTTCGAAGGAGAGCGGTAGTGCCACAGAAGTGCATTCTCCATGCTCGAGACGCCGCGGCCCTTCACTGTGCGCGCAATGATGCACAGCGGTTTACCACCCTCGGTCCGACACTCCAGCGCTTGGCGCAGGGCGGCGTGATCGTGCCCATTTAGTTCGACAGCCTGCCAACCGAAATCCCGCCACTTCTGAACAAACGGCTCCAACCGCATGACCTCTTCCACGCTACCGAAGCTCTGAATGCCGTTACAGTCGACGATGGCGCTAAGATTGTCGAGTCCGTGATGCCCTGCGAAAAGAGCAGCTTCCCAGTTTGAGCCTTCATCGCATTCGCCGTCGCTGAGAACAACGAAGACCCGGCGCGTCTTCCCCTTCCGCTTCATGCCGAGCGCCCACCCGGCACCCACTGGAAGCGCATGTCCAAGAGATCCAACCGAGAGCTCAACCCCCGGCGCACCGTGCGTCGTAACATGGCCACCAAGGCTTGCACCGTCCTGGCAGAAGCGAGCCAGCTCGACAGGATCAATATAGCCGACGCGCGCAAGGCACGCATAGAGGATCGCGGCGGCATGGCCCTTTGATTGCAGATAGATATCACGCTGTACCCACTTTGGATCGCGGGCATCCAGGTTGAGCACGTCGCGATAAAGCACAGCCAAAATGTCGGCCATCGACAGACAGCTGCCGATATGGGACGTTTTGGATCGCTCGATCATCATGATGGTATCGCGTCGCAACTGACGTGCTGCAGCCTCGCTGCTCTTGAATCGCTTCAGTCCGTTCACCTCCGCGCGCTCCCCTTGCTAGGATGCGGTATGGGCCGCTATCCTCTTATTCTTGAAATACTCATGCAGCGTTTCCAGTACGTAATCAAGGTGCGCGTGGGTCAGACCAGGATATACACCAATCCAAAATGTGCGGTTCATAACGATGTCCGAATTGTCGAGCGGGCCAGCAACGCGATATTTGCGCCCACTCATATAGGGCTGGCGCAGTAGATTACCGCCGAACAGCAGGCGCGTGCCAACCTTCTTGCTGTCGAGAAAGCGCATGAGCTCTTCGCGGTCGAACGGAGTCCCGGGACGAAGCGTGATGCAGAAACCAAACCATGAAGGTTCACTGTTCGCGGTGGCGATCGGTAACATGAGGACATCTTCGAGATCGCGAAGTCCGTCGCGCAAATATTGCCAGTTGCGGCGGCGTGCGGCGACGAACTCGTCCAGCCGCTCAAGTTGCGCCAGACCTACGGCGGCCTGCATGTCGGTGATCTTAAGATTATATCCGAGATGCGAGTAAGTATATTTGTGGTCGTATCCGTAGGGCAGGTCGCCTAGCTTCCAGTCGAACCGGCGTTTGCAGGTGTTGTCCTTGCCCGGCTCACAGTAGCAGTCGCGGCCCCAGTCGCGAATCGATTCCACGACGCGCTTGAAGATCATACGATTGCAGAGCACCGCGCCGCCTTCGCCCATAGTGATATGATGGGCCGGATAGAAAGAGAGCGTGCCCAGCGCCCCGAAGGTACCGATGTTCTTGCCGTCGTAGGTTGCGCCCAGCGCGTCACAGCAATCTTCCACGAGGAAGAGATCATACTTCTTTGCTATGGCGGTGATGGCGCCCAGGTCGAAAGGATTGCCAAGCGTGTGGGCGATCATGATCGCGCGCGTGCGCTGGCTCACCGCTTCCTCGAGCCGGCTGATATCTATATTGTAGGTGCCAAGTTCGACATCGAGGAAGACGGGCACCAGACCGTTTTGCAGTGACGGGTTTACGGTCGTGGGAAACCCCGTAGCACAGGTGATCACCTCATCGCCGGGCTTCAAGGCCTTGTCGCCTAGCATGTGCGAGGTCAGCGCCGTGCAAGCCAGGAGATTTGCCGACGAGCCCGAATTCGTCGTCAGCGCTTGCATCACGCCTGTGCGCTTACCCAGCTGCTTCTCGAACTCAGTGTTGAAGCGTCCGGTTGTCAACCAAAAATCAAGGCATGAGTCTACCAGCATACGCATTTCGGTGATGCCGAGTACTTTGCCACTGACCGGCACTGGGCTGACGCCCGGCTGGAACGGCTTGAGCCCGTGCTCCACCGCCGCATATTGCTCGCATAGGGCCAGTATCTTTTCGCGCAGGGCATCAGGGTTGTAAGCAGTCATCGATTTATCCCACCAGGACGGCTCGCAAAATTCTCGTGCGACCTAAAATTATCCATATGTCTGTGTAAACCACCGGACGGTCGCTTCTAATCCTGCTTCAAGTTTGGTCGCCGGCCGCCAGGCCGCAACCTCCTCGAGGCGACCGATATCGGCTTCCAGATGCATCACCTGGTCAGGTCGGTAGGGCGCAGCGCCGAAGGCGATCTCGCCTTCCGGACGCACAAGGTCGCGCAATAGTCTCACGGTCTCCCTCAGTGGCCGTCCGGCTCCGGAACCCAGATTGAAGATACCAGCGGCCTGGGGGTTCTCGACAACGGCCACAGCTGCATCGGCGAGGTCGTCGATATAGAGGAAGTCCCAAATTTGCTCGCAGGGTGTCATCTCCATCATCTCGCCGGCCTTGAGCTTGGCGATTAACGAAGGGATGAGCCAATTCGGATTGTCGCGGGGACCATAAACCGAGAAGACCCGCAGCCAGGCATGGCGCACGTCCTTTAGCCGGCACATGGCCTGTGTCGCTCGGCAGGTGGCCAGCTTGCTATGGCCGTATAGGGTGGTCGGCTCGGTCGGCGCGCGCTCGTCGATCTTGCGGTTCTTCGGCCCATATTCGGCCTGCGATCCGAAGCCAACAAAGCTGGTAACTCCGGTCGAGATTGCCTCTTCCAAGAAGTCGGCTGTGCTCCCGATGTTGGTGATCTGACGCGGATCGTTGCGGTCGGCGCTGGAAACCCCGCTCCAAGCGGCGTGTACGAGGATCTCTGGGGCGAACGCGCGCAGCGCCGCAGCATAGCTTTCCCGATCCGACAGATCGCCACGGATGATGTCGCAACACTCGTATATTGCTGCGGCGCGGTCGTACGGCTTGGACGCGCGCAACAATAGAGCCAATTTATGCCCCCTCTCTGCTAGCCGCTCCGCGATCCGTGCACCTATGAATCCCGTTGCACCGGTGATGAGAATCCTCTGCGGCGTCATTCCGGCATTTCCGGCACAGTGGGCATTTGAGTGTAGGCGGCGATCTGGTCCTGGGTGAAGGGGCGCATATCGCGACCAGTGCCAAAGGCCTTGTACCAGTCCACGGTCAGCGCAAGCGCATTATCGAGGGTCAGTCGTGGGCGCCAAGCCAATTCTTGACGGGCTTTGGCCGCATTCAAGGTTAGGTACTTCGCCTCATGGGGGAGCCCGGCCTGGGACATGACCTCCCAGCGGGCGCCCTCGCCCCAAAGGCCAACGATGCGCTCGGCCAGATCGCGGACCGGTCGTTCGGCTTCGCGGTCAGGCCCAAAATTCCAGCCATCGGCGAAGCGCTGGCCTTCGTTACGCAGACGTTGCACAAGCAACAGATACCCGCTAAGGGGTTCTAGTGCGTGCTGCCAGGGCCGCACCGCTTCGGGGGAGCGGACTACAAAGGGCGCTCTGTTGAGAAGGGCCCGAATGGCGTCAGGCACCAGCCGATCCACCGCCCAATCTCCCCCACCAATGACATTTCCGGCCCGGGCCGACGCCAGCGCCACGCCATGGCGATCGTGATGAAAGTAAGAGCGGCGATAAGCCGATGTAATGAGCTCCGCACACCCCTTGCTACTACTATATGGATCGTGGCCGCCCATGGCATCGCTTTCAACATATCCGCGATCCCATTCGCGGTTTTCGTAGCATTTGTCGCTGGTGACAACTAGGACGGCACCGATCCCGTTGGTCGCACGAACGGCCTCGAGCACGTTGATCGTGCCCATCACATTGGTCGCATAAGTGCCAACGGGATCGGAATAAGAGGGCCGCACCAACGACTGTGCCGCCAAATGAATGACGATATCCGGCCGGAAATCGGCAATGGCGCTATGAACAATCGCCGAGTCGCGGATATCCCCCCGCAGATCCTCTAAACCCACGCCGGCACGGGCCAAGTGGAACAGAGACAGAGATGACGGCGGATCAAGCGCTAAGCCGCGCACCCGAGCACCCATCTGTAAAAGCCAAAGGCTAAGCCAAGCGCCTTTAAAACCTGTATGGCCGGTCAGAAGGACTTTGCGTCCGCGCCAGAACTCAGCATCTATTCCCAGACTTTCCACCGCGCTCGCCCCGTCGCCCACTCGTTTTCCAGATAGGTTTTATCGCGGAGCGTGTCCATCGGGTGCCAGAATCCGCGATGCTCGAACGCACGCAGCTGATCCTGCGCCGCCAAGGTCATGAGCGGTTCCTGCTCCCAAACCGTTGTGTCGTCTGCGATCAGCTCCCCGACGTTTGGCGACAATAGAAAAAAGCCGCCGCTGATCCAACCGCCCTCGTCCTCCGGCTTCTCTGCGAAACTGGCGACGTTGTTACCTTCTAGGTTCAAAACACCGAAACGCTTCGCCGGGCGCACGGCGGCGACGGTGGCAAGGCGTCTGTGGCCGCGATGAAACGCCATTTCTGCTTTTAGATCAATATCAGCGACGCCATCACCATAGGTCAACGCAAACACCTCATCTTCGCCGATATAGGGCAGGACTCGCTTGAGTCGGCCGCCTGTCATCGTCGATTCACCGGTCTCGACCAAGGTCACTTTCCACGGCTCGGTCATGCGGCGGTGGACAGTCATCTCATTCTGTACGAGATCGAAGGTGACGTCAGACAGGTGTAGGAAGTAATTGTGGAAAAACTCCTTGATCATATAGCCTTTGTAGCCAAGGCAAACGATGAAATCGGTGAAACCGTAATGGCCGTAGATTTTCATTATGTGCCAGAGGATGGGACGGCCACCGAGTTCGACGAGCGGCTTAGGACGAAACGATGTTTCCTCCGAGAGGCGCGAGCCGAGGCCACCCGCAAGAATAACAACCTTCACCGCCAGACCTCAATGCCACTAGATTTTTATCCTACCCACCTATTAACTTAATTCTGTTTCGCAAATCAATGCCTTTGAGAAAGTGCATTTTAATCGGGTCACAAAAAATATTTCGCTAAATTTGGGCCCTTATTATCACCTAGATGGGGTGACGGGCCCCGGTTAGTCCGGGTATGACCTGAAGGGTGGTCGTCCATCAAACTGATGGTGTCGCGGTGTCAGGGTGGTCCTACTCCAAAAATTGGGCGATATTACCTTTGACAAACCCAATACTAAAGATAGTATTCCCGGGCTACAGCTTTGGGCGTCTCTAAAATGGGTCAATTCTTTGCTGGGCTGCTCCAAATGATCAGGGAGCGCTTGCCTGAACGCCATCAAAGGATAATGGCTTATATGGCTGCGGCGGTCTTTATGATCGCGGCTTTCATCATTTTGGCAGTTGGTCCCGTAGCAGCCTATCGATATATTTTTGTTCCCGCCGCCAAGGCTGCCCCCATTCAAAAAATGACGGCTCCAGCATCGAATAACAGCGGTGGTCAGAATGGGAATGTCACCAACAACGGCCCTGTCTATAACGGACCGGTATTTCAGTCGCCGCCACATCCAGTGTCGCCTCCACAAAAGGCGACGACATCTCACAAGCGGGCGCCCGCAGATCAGCGTTCGTCAAATACCACCACAGCTTGTCCGCCGAATACATTCGATTGTGAATTAGGAACTGATAACAAGACAGATGGCTTGGACGAATGCGGTTATTCCCACGGCATTGTGAGAGGAGGAAGTGGAAACACGCAAAAAAATGTTCGTGGTCAACAGCAATGTCCAAGCAACTCAAAGCCCAATTGATGCCGATATTGCTTGCCAATGGGCTCGTGAGCGCATGTGCGCATGCAAAGGCCGTCCGAAAAGCGACCGTCCCTGATGCGCTACCTCCGTTGCCACTGATATCATTAGAACCATATAATCCGAGAACAGCTTGGTTTTATTGGAATGGCATCCCCGCTCGTTGCGAAGGTCCGCATCTCAATAACGTAAGGATAAGTGGCTTCGGCACCGGCTTATATATCGGAAATGGTATATGTGGCTTGCGCGCGAACAATGTCGAGATCGACAATGCATCCATTGGCATTGAAGACCACGGAACCAATGGGAAATTGACCAATCTTCACGGCTCAAATATACAGCGAAAGATCCCACAAAAGCGCACGGCACCCCAAAAGACTAATCCTTAGATTGGTCTCCGGCCACCCTTCTGGCGAGCTTGCCTAGGCTCTCCTCAAACCGCTCCTTGTCCTCGTCGCATTCGAGGCGCTTGGCGACGGATTCGAAATCATGAGGCAAATCTGTACTATTCTTAGCCTTCGGCTTTGCTGGGGCTTTCTTTGGCATGACGGATGACCCGTATAATCCTGACTACGAATATCTAGCATATATCGACGAGTCTGGCGAAACCGGGCTGCGGAATGTGTTGGGAGTGGACGCAAGCGGTTCCAGCGAGTGGTTCATCTTATCGTTGCTGTTGGTTCCGAAGGAAGAAGAAGTGAACCTTCCCGGTTGGATTGGCGAGATGATAGCTGGCAGTCGCAGCAAACAGCTAACGGACATTCATTTCGCCAAGCTCCCCGACGGCTACAAAATAACCGTCACCAATCTGCTGGCACAAAAGCCTGTGCGTGGCTTCGTCATCTGCTCGAACAAAAAGAATATGAGGCGCTACCGAAATGTCCGCGCCGAACGCATGGGCGTCAAGGACTGGTATTACTGCTGGCTGACGAGGGTTGCACTTGAACGCGCATCTCATTTCGTATGGCGCAGATCAAATCAGAAATTTCGTACTACAAAGCGCATGAAGATCATCTTCAGCGAGAGAGGCGGTTTGCGCATCGGCCAGATCGGAGCTTATTACCAATGGATCAAGAGGCAGAGCATCAACGACAACCTCTATCTACCTTGGGGTGATGTGGAGTGGGAAACGATCCACCCACTTCTGATCGACAAAGATTTTCACAAGAACCTGCCGGGCTTGAAACTTGCCGACATACTTGCGTCAGCGTTCTTTGCCGCATGTGACAACAAACAGTCGGGGCCATGCCAACCAGAATATGCGGAGAGATTGAGGTCAATTATGGCGTGCTACCCGCATACATCGAGCGGTCGATATTCAGGATACGGTGTGAAGCTTTTGCCGACCTTTAGCAAAGCGAAACTATCAATTGATCAACAGACGATCTTTCGTCGGTATGGATATCCGTTGCAGCTTTGGCAGAAAGGGCGTCACTGGGAGCTTCCACCTGCACCATGGGAAAGAGAGCGTGGACCTGTCTAATCCGGCGGTCTTTTAGGTCGGCTCGCAGTGCCAACCATCCTCCAAGACGTCAAGGGACTGGTTACCCTCAACCCAGGCCACACGCCCATTGAAGAATCTCATAGATTCATCGCTGAAACAAGCACTTAGCTAAGATTCTGATGCATCTGCATATTTCCGTTTGCGATGCATGAATGCAAAGGAAAGCTGCTCTGGCTTACGCCACGGACGCGGTGTTTCCACCAGCGACCCGATACGTGAGCCGCTTGCCTTTGGCGCCTGCAAGCGCCTGTGCAGTACGGCTCACGTCATCAACTCCTTGCGACGCGCGATGGTTATAGCGGAAGTCAAATTCTGCGAGATAGCGGTGAAGGTGCTTTTCATTGCAGTGCTGATAAACCGCCTTCATGCCCTTCTTGAATATCGAAAAGTAGCCCTCTGCGTTGTTCGTATACACTTCTCCGCGTACATATTCTTCCTTGGAGTGGTTTACACTCTCATGGGATGCAAGCGTCTTGCCAACCTCCGGGTAATAGGTCGCTTGGTCGGTCATGAGGCGCGCTTCGCGCGCTACGTTCTCCGCAACCACCTTTCCAACAGTCTTGGAATTCACGTGCGTAAGAACGGTGCTACGAGCCTTGCGCGTGTCACGGTCGATCAGCGTCAAAACCTTCATCTTGTAATCAGCGCCGCGTTCGTTTTCGCCCTTGCGACGCCAGCGCCCGATGTAGGCTTCGTCGGCCTCAACCGCGCCGCCCTTGGAGCCAAAAGGGTTCAGGTTGCCTTCCGCCATGGCTTCGCGAAGGCGGTGGGCTACGAACCAAGCCGTCTTGAGGGTGCAGCCCAGCGTGCGGTGAAGCTGGTTGGCGCTTACGCCCTTCTTGCTGGAGCACATCAGGAACGCGGCCTGAAACCAAAGGTGAAGCTCTAGGCGGCTTTCTTCGAAGATCGTGCCCTTGCGCACGGTGAATTGCTTGCGGCAGGCGTAGCACTTCCAAAGGCCATAAACGGGCTTGCCTTCCGGGTTGCGCTTGGAGGGCTTGGAACGCTGTACCGCCAGCCGGTTCGCCTTCCCAACTACGCCACAGTGCGGGCAGCTTTCCGGCTTGCCGCCGGGCCACATGATCCCTTCAAGCGCCGTGAAGGCGGCTTCTTCGTCGTGGAAGTACGGTTGGTTGAGAACGCTGGCCATGGTCGAAATCCCTCTTGCCCTTCATATCTAGGGATTAAGGGTGGGTTTGTCAAGTATAATATCGCCAAAAATTGCGAGGAACAGCCATGGAACGGTATGCCGGGATCGACGTGTCTTTGGAAAGCTCCAGCGTGTGCATTGTTGATACAACTGGGCGGACAATCCGCGTGACCTTCCCCCGTCTTTTTATCCAGGGGGCGCTGGAATCCGGCGGTTGATTGACCTTGCCCTTGCCCCCGAGGTTTAATCCTAGTTGAACTGGAATCTGGCCCTTTGTGGCCGCATCCCAATTTCTTAGACCAGGATGAATGAGAGTTTTCCGGCTAGAGGGCCTTGGCCATGAAGAAGTCCCGGTTTATAGAACAACAGATCGTGTTTGCTCTGCTATAGGCTGAAGGGGGCACCTCAGTCGATGTGGTGTGCCGCAGATGGGCATCAGTCAGGCAACGTTTTTCGCTGGAAGAAGGTGTATGGCGGGCTCATGCCGTCCGAGGTCCGCAGGCTGAAGCAGCTCGGGGAAGAGAATGGCCGGCTTCGCAAGTTGGTGGCAGATCTGACCCTCGACAAAGAGATGCTCACTGAAGTCATTAAAAAAAGATTTAACGGCAACACGGGGCCGAGAGATGACTGATTTCGTCCGAACGTGCTTTCGGGTTTCGATCCGACGAGCCTGCAAAGCGTTGCCGGTTTGCCGTGGATCATACCAATATCACTCTGCGCGAGCCAATCAAGCCTCCCTTCGCAAGCGGATCCGCGAGATTGCCGAGGCGCGAGCGCGCTATGGCTACAGGCGTATTCATGTCCTTCTGAGAAGAGAAGGTTGGCTGGTCAACGTCAAGCGGGTGCATCGGTTCTATTGTCTGGAAGGCCTACAAATGCGGCATAGTGAGTAGCGCCCGCGTATGAACGCCACGGCGACGCATCATCGCCAAACTCCGCGATCACCGCAGCAATGCCACCGGCGCGAGCCAGGTATGGGCAATGGACTGGATGTATGATGAGCTTTTCAGCGGCAAACGCATATGGATACTGACCGTCGTCGACACGTGGAGCCGCATTTGTCCGGTCATGTGCGTAACAAGATCCGCCACCGCACAACCCGTGATAGAGGCTTTGGAATGGGCGCATAGGGACTTCGTACTTCCACATACCATCCGCGTCGACCAAAGTTGCCAGTTCACATTGATAGAGCTCGACCTGTGGGCCTATTCCAGTAGCATCACCCTGGAGTTCTCGAGACCAGGCAAACCCACGGACAATGCATTCGCTTAAAGCTTCAACGCCTCTCTGCAATTAGAGTGCTTGGACCAGCACAGGCTTTTGGATATGGACGATGCCGTCCAAAAGGTGAAAGAATGACACCGCGAACACAACGAAGCGAGACCTCATAGTGCGATCGGTGACAGACCGCCGATCACCTTGATTCAGAAGCCAAAGAATGGTGCTGAGGCGTACAAAGAGCCGGAGATTCTCACATGATCCGGTCTAAGAATTGGGATGCGGCCACAAAGGGCCAGATTCCAGTTCAACTAGGATTAAACCTCGGGGACAAGGGCAAGGTCAGCGGGCGGAACCAGCCCATCCGCAACGATTGGGAAATCCCGCGCGCGTTCTTGCGATGGGTCTTTACCGGCATGGTCTTAAACACCGTCCGGACGTGGCGGGTCTCAAGAAGCTCAACGGCAATGCCGGCATCCTTGAGCCCCGTGTATAGCCACTGCAACAAATGCCCCGCTTCCAAGCCAAGCCGTGCAGGAGCCACATCCAGACCACCAAACCAGGCGACCAGCGCCTCCGGTCCCGGCGACAATGCACACGCTCGAGCCTTCCAAAGACACGTCGATCACTGCATACTGTTCCATGGATGGTCCTCGCGATGCTTGGAGCAGGACCACACTGACTCCGCGATACCATCAGTTTGAGGAACAGGCCCCCTTCACGTCATCCCCGGATTGGCGGGGCCCGTCATCCCATCTACCAAACCGGAAGATTTGTCGTGATACCAACATATCGTTAAGCCAACCCGTTGACGTGCTCATGGCAAATAACTAAATTCCCCGTCTTGGTTTGGGCCCGTAGCTCAGGGGTAGAGCATCTGACTTTTAATCAGAGGGTCGATGGTTCGATCCCATCCGGGCTCACCAAAGGCAGTTCGTCGTTGTGCCCACATGATGGTCAAGCGAGAGAGAGCTGAAGTATAGTCGGTCCGCTAGCAATTCATACTGATGGCGAGCTTTCGTAAGCGCTCGATAAATCGCAGCTTTTTCTGAGGCGCTTTGGAGGCTATGGCGAGACAATCTTGGTGAGACGGCAGTGGCAATCCGGATGAGACTGAACGACCGTGCGGTTGGATAATTGACGGGATTGGGTAAGATTGGCAAAAGTTTGATTGACACCGGGCGACGATCAGGGACCAGGTTCTCCGTATTTTTGACTGTTGAGGGAGTTGCGGGCGGGCCGCGCTGACGCTTGCGATTGACGTCTTCACGGCGCCGATAACGTTCGACATTCATGTTGAGGATTACGGCATGTTTAACGAGGCGGTCTATCGCCGCGAGGGGCATGGCCTGGTCTAAAAATCTTTGACCATCCTCCGAATGGCTGATTGCTGGTGATCAACATCGATCGCTGCACACAGCGAGCGTCGATCAGCTCGAAAATGACGCTGGTTTCAGGCCGATCTTTGGAAACGCAAGCAAGAATATTGTACCCATCCACCGCAGCTTGCGATTACCCACATTTTCCACTCCAATGAGTTCAGCGCCGAGTTGAAT
>JAJZCS010000034.1 GCA_021829055.1 Pseudomonadota bacterium | reverse complement strand
CTGGGTCGCCAGTGCGTCGGCACGCTCGTTCATTGGATCTCCAGTGTGGCCGCGCACCCAATGCCAGCCGACCTGGTGCCGAGATGCGGCAGCAAGGACACGCTGCCAGAGATCATAATTTGCCACCGGGTCGCCCTTGGCGTTTCGCCATCTGCGCCGCACCCAGCCCTGATGCCACTGGGTAATGCCCAACCGGAGGTATTCGCTATCCGTGTGCAAGGCGACTTTGCATGGTCGTTTCAGGGCCTCCAGCGCTTCCGCCGCGGCCGTCAACTCCATACGGTTGTTGGTGGTGTCAGGCTCAGCCCCTGAAAGCTCCCTCAAATGCCCGCCAAATCGTAAGATTGCTGCCCATCCACCCGGCCCTGGGTTGGGTCTGCAGCCGCCGTCGGTCCAAATTTCAACGGTGCCACCCGGCAGCTTAGATGCCATAATCGGCTTCACTCCGAACGGATCGGTGGAAACGAAGCCGCCGCCAGTAGGCGAGCGGGTCTTTTCGAGTAACCAGCGCTCCTCGTGGCGTATTCAACCAATCATATAACCGGGTGAGCAAAAACCGTACCGCAGCCCCCTGGCATAAAACCGGCAAGGCCTCTCGCTCGGCCTCTTCAAGAGAACGATGGGCCAGATAGCCGCGAAGCAAAGCCTGTGATTTGGTTACGTTGAAAGTGTAGTCACTTTCGAAGCACCATGCATTCAGGCAGATGGCGACGTCGTAGGCATAAAAGTCAGTGGCCGCGAAATAGAAATCAATCAACCCGGAAACATTTCCGTCTAGAAAGAAGACGTTGTCTGGAAAGAGATCCGCGTGGATCTGTCCACGTGGTATGCGCACTGGCCAGCGGGCATCAATGTTGTCGAGGGTTTGTTCGAGGTCGGCCGTCAACCCCGTCTTCAGATTGTCGGCTTCGGTGCCGCATCGACGCAAAAGAGGGCGCCAGGTTGCCGGGCCGAGCGAATTTGCCCGTTCGGCAGCATAATCAGCACCAGCCAGGTGCAACTGCGCAAGTGCGGCTCCCAGCTTGGCACAATGCTGGACGCCGGGCTTCCGTGGCCAGACGCCGGGAAGAAAGCTAGTGATCGCGGCAATACGGCCGGCAAGCGGATTGAGATTGGACCCGGTATGATCACGAATGGGCAAAGGACAGGGAAGCCCCCGCGCAGACAAATGCTCCATCAAGCCGAGAAACCAGGGGAGGTCGATCGGGTCGACCCGCCTTTCATAGAGGGTAAGAATGAAGTCGCCTACAGTTGTCCGAAGCGAATAATTGCTGTTCTCCACACCTTCCGCGATACCACGAAATGCAACGGGCCGCCCTAGATCGTAGCGATCTAGGAACGCTTCGAGCATCTCGTCGGTGACTTCGGTGTACACAGCCATGGAGGTGGAGATGACCGATCAGTGTTTTGATGGCAAGAGAGGCGCATCTATGAGATGGAGTTGCCTGTGACACGAAGCGCCAGAGCCATTGCCTTGACCGCGACCATGATTGCGTTGTTCGCGCTGGCTGGATGTTCCAGCGGTCCGAAGCCGACGCTGTACTGTCCTAATGTTGCCATCCTGCAGGAAGCCAACCACGTGATTCGCGGACGTGGGAAACAGAATGACCTTGCTACCCGAGTTGTGGACGCAAGAATCACCGGTGTTGCGGGGAAATGTACGAAATCCGGCAAAGTCGATGTGAGGGTTGCCTTCCAGATCGGATTCTTCGCGAGGCGAGGTCCTGCGCTCACGCAGAATTCCATTACCTTACCTTATTTCATCGCAACGGTTCAGGGGAACCAAATCTTCGATAAGCAGGTGTATCCTGTTACTTTCGATTTCAAAGGTGGTGCTGACGAGACTACCGCGACGACAAAGCCGATTCGCGTTGTGGCGCCTAATATACCACGCAGCGCCCAGCAGCAGATTCTGGTCGGTTTCCAGCTGAGCCAAGCGGAATTGGCCCAGGTACTTCGCAAGGCTCCCTGAAAAGAGCGGGGACCAACGCGTGAGGATGACAGGGCGGCTTTCTTGGCTCCACCTTTTTGGGATTTACGAACAGATGTCGCTCGAGAGACGCCCGATTTGTCGGTAACGCCACGATCTTGCGGGCAAAGGATGTAAGGGCGTGACATGGCGGCAACTGTGACGGATCCCTGTTTTTCGGTTCATTGCGCCGGGTCGCCCTGCTTTTGTCCCCGAAGTTCGTTACAGGATTCGTTAAATTAATGGGAAAGATGCCATGATGATGAACCAGACTGAGTTCATGAACCAGGATCGCCCTGAACGGCAAGGTAACCACTGCCGCCCTGTGTCGTTCGCCGTGTGTGGTGCGTGATGGTTCCAGCAACAGGAGCGGCGCTTGTTACGGGAGGATCACGGCGATTGGGTGCGGTGATCGTCAAGACCGTCGCAAAAACCGGAAGGGCCGTCGTGATCCATTATAATCACTCACGCGAGGCCGCAGAGTCGTTGCGTAGGGAAGTCATGGCTGCGGGAGGCGCGGCTTTTCTTCTTGCATGTGACCTGACCGACACCACGCAGGTGGAGACGATGATCGAGCGTGCGACGGCTCTCGCCGGTCCTCTCGACGTGCTGGTGAACAACGCCGCACGCTTCGTCTTCGATGCCCCTCGAAGCGTCAATGCCAACTCGATGGCCGCACATTTTGTGCCCAATCTTGTTGCGCCAGTCCTGCTCGCGCGCGATTTTGCAATCGCCCGTGGCACGGCCCCAGCAACAATTATTAACCTGCTTGACCAAAAGCTCTTTAATCTCAATCCGGATTTCTTCTCTTACACGTTGTCGAAAGCAGCGCTTGCAGCAGCAACCGAAATGTTGGCCATGGCGTTTGCCCCCCATGTGCGCGTCTGCGGCGTTGCCCCCGGCCTTACGCTGATCGCTGAAAGCCAGAGCCAGGAGAATTTCAGTCGGGGTCAGGCGGCAACCCCGCTGCGGCGTGGCAGCACTTCTGAGGATATTGCCCGCGCCGTCAGGTTCATCATTGAGACGCCATCCATTACGGGCACCGTTTTGACCGTCGACGCGGGTGAGCATCTCATGCACCGGCAACGCGATGTCTCTGTCGATCCAGTGTAGGCCGCAGCGCCTTGCAGACGATTCATGGCAATTTGTCGGACAAGTTCTTGTGTAGCGTCTCATGGTCGCCTAAGTCCGGGTGCATGAGCGACAACATCAACGACGACAATTCCCCGGACACCGAGACCGACCCTGCAACCCTAGCGCAGGAAGGATCGGCCATAGAAGCCCCGGAGGCACAGATCGCTGCCCTCGTGGCTGAGCGCGATTCGTACCACGAGAAATGGCTGCGTTCTGAAGCCGAAATGGCTAATCTCCGGAACCGTACCCGCCGTGAGGTTGAAGAAGCCCGCCTGTACGCGTTGCAGAAATTCGCTGCTGACGTCGCCGAATCGGCGGAAAATCTTCGGCGCGGACTTGATGCTCTGCCGAAAGTCGAGCCGGGCGAATCGCCAATCGTCACCAAGATGCGCGATGGTTTCGAGAGTGTGGAACGGAGTTTCATAGCAATGCTCGAACGTCACGGGGTGACCGCACGCGAAGCGGCTGGCGCCGCATTTGATCCGAATCTTCACCAGGCGATGGCCGAGCAGGAAAGCACGGACCAGCCGCCCGGGACAGTGCTGCAGGCATGGAGCCGGGTGTGGCTTCTCAACAATCGCCTGCTCAAACCGGCCATGGTCGTCGTTTCCAAGGCGCCCGCACGGCAGGATGTGCCGGTCGAAGGCGGATAATTTTACTAATCGGTGTGATGGCATCTTGCCCTGAAGCCGGCTGCTGAATACATGGATGGCATCAACAAGGGGCGTCCCCGATGCTTCGGGTCCGGGCCGCCAGCTATAAGGAGAATTTCGCATGAGCAAGGTTATTGGCATCGACCTCGGAACCACCAATTCCTGTGTTGCGATCATGGAGGGCAAGGATGTCCGCGTGATCGAGAATAGTGAAGGGGCACGCACCACACCGTCGATGGTCGCTTTCGCGGATAATGGCGAAAGACTTGTGGGCCAATCGGCAAAACGTCAGGCCGTTACTAATCCGACTAACACCCTTTATGCGGTAAAGCGCTTGATAGGCCGTCGTTACGATGATCCGACAGTGGAGAAGGATAAGGGGCTAGTACCTTACGCAATCGTTCGTGGTGATAACGGTGATGCGTGGGTCGAGGCGCGTGGGCAGCGTTATGCACCATCGCAGATCAGCTCGTATGTCCTGACAAAGATGAAAGAGACTGCTGAAGCCTATCTCGGTGAAACGGTTACTCAGGCGGTGATCACCGTGCCAGCCTACTTCAATGATGCCCAGCGTCAGGCTACCAAGGATGCCGGCAAGATCGCAGGCCTTGATGTGTTGCGTATCATCAACGAACCAACAGCCGCGGCTTTGGCGTACGGCCTCGACAAGAAGCACGCTGGAACGATCGCCGTATACGACTTGGGAGGTGGAACGTTCGACATTTCTGTGCTCGAACTGGGCGACGGTGTTTTCGAAGTGAAGTCGACCAACGGTGATACGTTTCTTGGTGGGGAGGATTTTGATCAGCGTGTCATCGACTATCTGGCGAGCGAGTTCCAGCGCGAGCAGGGCATTGATCTTCGGAAGGACAAACTTGCTCTGCAGCGGCTGAAGGAAGCCGCCGAGAAGGCAAAGATTGAACTGTCTTCATCGAAGGAAACCGAGATCAATCTTCCCTTCATTACCGCCGATGCGTCTGGACCCAAACATATGGTCATGAAGCTGACGCGGGCAAAGCTTGAGTCCCTTGTTGACGACCTGATCGAGCGTACACTCGGACCGTGCCGTGCGGCCTTGAAGGACGCGGGTGTCACGGCTGGTGAGATCAGTGAGGTGATTCTTGTTGGCGGTATGACCCGGATGCCAAAGGTCATCGAAGCGGTAAAGAACTTTTTCGGTCGTGACCCTGCCCGCAATGTCAACCCTGACGAAGTTGTCGCGATTGGTGCGGCAATCCAGGGAGGTGTGTTGAAGGGCGACGTCAAGGACGTGCTGCTGCTTGACGTTACGCCCCTGTCACTGGGTATTGAGACGCTTGGCGGCGTATTCACACGTTTGATCGACCGAAATACGACGATTCCGACCAAGAAGAGCCAGGTTTTCTCAACCGCCGATGACAGCCAGACAGCGGTAACCATCAAGGTTTTTCAAGGCGAACGCGAGATGGCGGTGGATAACAAGCTGCTCGGCCAATTCGACCTGATGGGTATTCCGCCTGCTCCGCGCGGGGTGCCGCAGATCGAGGTCACGTTTGATATCGATGCGAATGGCATAGTGTCTGTGTCAGCCAAGGATAAGGCTACCGGCAAGGAACAGCAGATCCGTATTCAGGCGTCCGGCGGTTTGTCGGATACCGACATCGAACGGATGGTAAAGGACGCCGAAGCTAACGCCGCAGCAGACAAGGCAAAGCGCGAACTCGTCGATGCTCGCAACCATGCTGACTCGATGGTCCATCAGACCGAAAAAGCGATCAAGGAGGCAGGCGAATCTGTATCGCCTCAGGACAAAGGCGAAGCAGAAGCAGCTATGTCTGCGGCGCGGTCTGCAATTGAAGCGAATGACCTTGCGGCGATCAAATCTGCGACGGAACGGATGACCGCGGTCGCCATGCGGATTGGCGAGGCGATGTATAAAGCCCAATCTGATACCCAGCAGGCAGGAGCCCAGCCGTCGGAATCAGGGCAAGGAGCGGAAAAGATCGTCGATGCAGAATTTGAGGATGTTGACGAAAGTAAGAAGAAATCGGCGTGATTGCGTCATCGACGGTGTCGTATCCAAGAAGAGCCCGGGCCGCTTGCGGCTCGGGCTTTCGTCGTTGCCATCGGCGCCGTACCGCTCTCTGGGACTGAAATCGGATTATGGCAAAGCGTGATTTTTATGATGTTCTTGGTGTTGCTCGCGGCGCGTCACCTGATGAGCTGAAAAAAGCCTACCGTAAACTTGCAATGCAATACCACCCCGACCGCAATCCTGGTGATCACGGGGCAGAACATAAGTTCAAGGAGATCAACGAAGCTTACGACCTTCTTAAGGACGACCAGAAGCGCGCTGCTTACGACCGCTTCGGTCATGCTGCGTTCGAAAATGGCGGGCCAAGCGCTGGGCCGGGCGGTTTTGGATTTGAAGGTGGGCTTGGCGATATTTTCGAGCAGATGTTCGGCGAGGCAATGGGTGGGCGGCGCAGCGGCACGCGTGCGCAGCGCACTGGCGCTGATCTACGAACCGGCGTTGAAATCGATCTCACCCAGGCCTTCACTGGAACGAAAACCGAAATTCGTGTTCAGACACGCGTCAATTGTGATGCTTGTCGCGGAACCGGCTCTGCCGACGCGCAGGCAAGTGCGGATGTCTGCTCTACGTGTAACGGTGCTGGCCGGATTCGGGCCCAGCAGGGCTTCTTCATGGTCGAGCGGACATGCCCGACTTGCTCTGGTTCAGGGCGTTCCGTACGCAACCCTTGCCGGGTCTGCAGCGGCGCTGGAACCGTACCACGCGAGCGCACGCTATCAGTTACCATTCCTTCCGGAGTTGAGGATGGAACGCGGATTCGGCTTTCCGGAGAAGGAGACGCCGGTGGTAGAGGCGCCCCGCCTGGTGATCTTTACGTTCATGTTGCAGTTCGCCCACACCCGATTTTTCAGCGTGACGGGGCTAATATCTTCTGCCGCGTGCCGCTAAGGATGAGTCAAGCAGCCCTTGGTGGCGAGATCGAAGTTCCTTCGATTGATGGCACGCGAGCCCGTGTTAAGATTCCACCCGGCACTCAGACCGGTGATCAATTTCGCCTTCGTGGGAAGGGGTTTTCGGTCTTGCGCAGCTCTCAGCGCGGTGACATGTATATCCAGGTTGCGGTAGAGACGCCACAGAACCTGACGCGGCGACAGCGTGAGCTTCTGGAAGAGTTCGAGCGCGAGGCGGCTACGCATTCTTCCAGCAGCCCGGAACACGAAGGCTTCTTTTCAAAAGTCCGCGAATTCTTTGAGGGGCTGTGATTGGTGCCGCGCTTTACTGAAGTATGCGCCGTTGCTTTCTCTTACTTTGCGGAGAGAGATTCTTGTCTTATATCGCTGACATGACCCCCACGGAGAACACAATGCGCCATTCTTTTCCGGTGCCGATCCGGTCGGTTTCGGTCATGACTTTGGTGGCTTTGCTCGGCGCGTGTACGGTGCCTCCGCCCTCGGGCCCGACGGTTGTTGCCATGCCCGCTCCGGGCCAAAGCTTTTCCGCTTTTCAACGCAATGACCAGGCTTGTCGCTATTACGCGCAACAGATGGTCGCGAATCAGCCGCAAGCAGCAACCCAGGCGGCGAACAGCAGCATGGTTGGAGGCACGTTGCTTGGCGCAGCGATCGGAGCGCTAATCGGTGCAGGCGCCGGCAATGCGGGAGCCGGAGCAGCAATTGGCGGTGGTTCGGGCCTTATGCTAGGGGCAGCCAACGGTGGTGGTGTTGCCCAGAACGCGGCGGGGAATATGCAGGCGCAATATAACATCGCCTATGCACAGTGTATGGTTGGTCACGGGGAGCGGATGTCAGCGCCTCCCCCAGCATATAATGGTTACTCGTACCCGTCTCCGGGTTATTACTCACCTCCAGGCTATTGATTTCTGCAAGCGTGTCAGGCGGTTCCGGCTAGGCCGCGCCAGACGACACTGTCGATGATCAACGTCCCACGCCGCGTTCAAGTGGAACCCCCCGCCGAGCGGAGACTCGGCGGTGCCGATGAGCCTGTCGGGCCCATCCGGGATAAACCGCGAAAACCTCTACTTCCCCTGCCGGTCTCGCTTGCTTTTCACGCACTCGTTATTGCATTTCTAATTCTTGCCATCCAGCGATCTCGCCTGCCCGCGCCACCGGCGCAGCCGGGGATCGCCGTGGTCTTCCAGTCCACAGGGCTGACAAAGTCGGGCCAAGAAAACGCTGCGCCAGAATCCCAGGTTCATGGGGCGCCAGCAATGGCCGCGAATAGCGGGCCGGCACCATCTCTACCACCTCCGGCCGCTGTGGCGCAGCCTGAAGTTCGGCTGGGCGCACCACGTCAATCCCTGCCGGTCACGCAGCCCAATCATGTCCCCACGCCACAGCCGCATCCACATTCTTCCCCGCCAAAGAGCGTCGAGCATCGCCACGTCCCTTCTCCACGATATCTGGTGATGAATGGAATGTCGTTTGGTTCTGGAGTTCACGCTCCCGCTCCCCCTACCAGAATCAATGGGCCGCTTGATCTTCAGCTATCCCAGTCGGATCTCTCACACAGGGCGCCGGCGATTACCTTCAAGGGAAAGGCTGGCCCGGATTGGGAAAGCGAATTTACTCGATGGGTTAACGAACATAAATATTATCCAGAGGGCGCAGCCGAGAATGGCGAGCAGGGTAAAGTTACAATAACGATGACGGTTTTACCTGATGGAAGCGTAAGGGATCTGCGTCTGATATCCGGTTCAGGGGCGCCGCTGCTGGATATGGCCTGGCTTGGCTTGTTCCGCGGTGTCCATGTGCCGCCGTTCCCTCCTCACACAAATGCAAAACGCGAACGTATTATTGCGACGATGCACTATATTCTGGTCCATTAAGGTTTCCGGTCAGGTGCGTTTACGCAGGATAAACCTGACACTGACGTTTATGGTGAGTACAACCAGCATGACCAAGAGAGCAGCCGCGAACGCGAGCGCGTGGGATTTTTCGCTTGGCTCGTTGATGAATGTCCAGATGACGTAGGTCAGATAGCCGACCGGTGCGTGCGTCAATCTTCCGGTCCAGAGGTAGTTCGACCAGCCAGCGGTATAAATCAGCGGCGCCGTTTCCCCAACGGAAATTGCGAGGGAAAGCAATACAGATGTCATTACACCTGGCAATGCCGCCGCTAGGACGACCCGGAGCGCGACAGTTCGATCTTTGGCGCCCAAGGCGTAAGCTGCCTCCCGCATCGTGGTCGGGACGCGCCGGAGCGACAACTCTGTAATCCTCGCCAGATAAGGAACAACCATGATCGCCAGCGTGATGGAGCCGGCAAGAACAGAAAATTTCCACCCCAGACCGATCACCATCGTAATGTATGCGAAATAACCCAGCACGATCGAAGGTGTGCCCGTCAGGGTATCAGCCAGAAAACGGATCGCTGCGCCAAGGTGGTTCTGCCCGTATTCCGACAAGTACACGCCACCCCCTACGCCGATTGGAACTGCAAAGACCAGCGACCCAAGTGAGAGTACGAGTGTGCCAACAATGGCGTTCAAGAGCCCGCCAGTCATACCGTTGCTTGATGTGGTGAATATCTTAAGCGACATCGCTGATGCACCTTTGACCGCAATGGTCAGGATGAGATCCCCCATGGGAATTGCTACCAGCAAGAAGGCGATGGTGCAGAGACTCCAACCGATGATGTTAATGAGATAACGCCTCGTCTCGAGCGATGTCTGACCCGAACGTGGGCGGTGCACAAGTTCGAGATCCGGCGAATCAGAGCTGAATGACACGGATGGTACCTCGAGCCAGCAGCCGTGCAGCGGCGTTCACGATAACCGTGATGACAAATAGGACTAACGCTATCTCGGCCAGAGACTTAACGGCCATTTCGCTTGGATCCTGTAACGCGCTGTCGAGCTGTGAAAGAATGAAGGCAGCCATTGTACTGATTGGCGTGAAGAGCGTGCCGGGAAGATAGTTGAGGGCTCCACCAGAGACCATCAGCACAGCCATGGTCTCGCCAAGTGCCCGGCCCAGTGCCAGAACGATTGCACCGATCAGCGTCACACGTACCGTCGGCAACATTGTGCCTGTAACGACCTCAAAGTGCGTTGCCCCGAGTGCATAGGCCGATTCGCGGAGTTCGCGCGGCACTTGGTCCAACGCATCATAGAGCGTTGTCGCGATAATCGGTGTTATCATTAAAGCCAGTACGATGGAGGCAGCCAAGAGGCCGTAGCCACTGCCTGTACTGTTGTTCATATTAAAAAAAGGGATGAAGCCGAGGGTCGCCGTGATCGCTGGGCCGATAACGTGGGCGATCAGTGGCACCAATACGAAGATGCCCCATAAGCCGAAGACGACACTCGGCACGACGGCGACTAGCTCGACGATCATCGTCAGGGCAGTGCGCAGATTGGCGGGAGCCTTTTCAGCCAGAAACATTGCGGTGCCGATGCTTATCGGGACAGCAAACAGGATCGCAAGAAATGACGATAGAAGCGTTCCGACGATGAACGCCAAGATGCCGTACTTTGCTCCTGGAGGGACGAGGTATCCATGTTGATGAACGGGATTAGCGTAGAGATTCCCAAGGCTCCAGTTGATCGTGCCAAGAAAACCGAACCCGTTAAAGCCAATCGCCTTCCATGAATATGTCGTCAGAAAGAAGACGATGGAGATCAAAGCGCATGGAATGACCAGGGCTAATCCGGCCAAAGAGAGTCTGAACGGCGTCAGGTTTTTCATGATGCCGTCTTTAGACGAAAAACCCCTTCCGGCGAAGCCGGAAGGGTGCTTCGGGTTTGGTTCAGCCGTGAATTTTGGCAATCTGGTCGGCTGACAAGGTCCTGATCGAGGCTGGCAGTGCCATGAACTCCACCTGTTTGAGGTATTGAGGGTTGTTGCCCTCGTTGCTGGCCCAGGTGAGAAGGGCCTTGACGGCGTTGGCCGTTTCCGCGTTGGGCTGCCGGGCGTTGACGATGGCATACTCGTAATTGATGATCGGGTAGCTTTCGGCGCCAGTTGCGAAGACCAGGCTGATCCGCTCGTCAGCCGGCGTCTTGCTGACCAGTTCACTGGCGGCAGCGCTGATCGTCTTTGCCGTCGGCAGAACGAAATGGCCCGCTCGGTTCTCGAGCATGGCCTTGCCAAGATGAGCGCGGCTGACCTCCGCGTGGAAGGACACGCCAATATAGGCAATCGCGTAAGGGTTCTGCTTCAGGGCTTCAACCATGCCGGGATTGCCTTGCGCGCCCAGGCCGGCGGGAACCGCAGGCCACGACACCGTGGTTCCATAGCCAACCGAATTCGCCCACGCCGGCGTCGAAAACGAAAGATACTGGCTGAAGATGAATGTGTCTCCCGACCCGTCCGTCCGATGAACCGGAATGATTTTGTGGTTGGGAAGCGGAACACCCGGGTTGAGCTTTTCGATCGCAGGATCATTCCAGCGGGTGATCTTGCCAGTATAAATGCCGGCGAGAACCGGGCCAGACAGCTTCAGATGCCGGTTATTGAGCCCCGGCAGATTGTAGTTGATCGCCTGCGCAGAAATCGCCAGCGGAATGTTGAGAATGTTCGGGTGCTGCTTGAGCTGCGCGTCCGACATATACGCGTCAGAGGCACCAATCTGCACCAGCCCCGAAATCGCTTGGGCAATGCCGGTTCCCGACCCCGTCCCCTGGGTTGTCACCCGGATCCCCGGATGCGCTTTCTCGAAAGGCGGTACCCAGATGTTGAACAGCGGATAAAGCAGCGTCGATCCGGTTTCAGTCAGGGTGACGCTGGCAGCCCGGGCCACGCCCATGCCCAGACCGGCAACCAGCACCATCGCTGCCGCCGCACGGCGCAGCGTCACGCACCTCATCGATTGGTCAAATCGCATCGCGGGATACCCCTCTCGGTTATGATAAACGTCCGACTCCGGGATACGTCACCCCGGCCAAGCGCTTCCTAGGCGAAGTACCACAACAGCGCGACCAGCTTTCCATGAAGGTTTGATGACAATCAACAATCCCGCCCCCCCAGACGCCCCCGTAACCCACAATCAACGCTGGCCTCAATCGCAGCCAGCGGCGTCACCAGCACATCATACCGAACCACACGCCGCCATCGCCGACCCCCATCCTCGAGATAAAGAACAAGGGCAGTCTGAGACGCGCGTGCCAATGCAATTTCCGTCCACCGGAAATGCTCCTGGCAATCTGGTTCCGGCCGTAACATGATACCGGTTGGGCCGATTTCCGCCCGGACCCGTATGGCTCGGTCCTTGTGCCAGCGGCGTCGCCCGTCAAGTGCGCCGGCAAATGCTACGATACCAGCCACGGAGATCAGGAGGATCATGGCAGTCAGAAACGGGTTGGGTGCTGCGGTGCGAACCTCCAGCATCGGCCCGATAACGCCAAGCGCGACAATCAATAGCGCCATGGACATGGGAGGAGAGGGCTTCGGTGCCCCTGCCACGAGCAGGAGGCTGCCGGTTTCATCACTCATGGTTGCTGCTCTAGCCGGAAGCTGACCTACTTGTCGATTGCCTCAATCTCCTGGAAGGAGCGGCCATGACTCTCAGGTGTTTGGGACAATCTGAATCGCCGCGCCCGAGGTCCAGCCGTGGCGAGCTGATCCTGGGAAAGAGGTTGACGCCAGGTGCGCCGTTTAATTCGGTCCCAGGTGCTTTCCGACACGCCAAGGAGCGCAGCGGCCTCGAAACCACTCAACCCCCATTGCTTGCCCAACGAAATAAATGCCTTCA